>NZ_JBSFLZ010000006.1:0-114308 GCF_053599315.1 Saccharopolyspora sp. NPDC000995 | reverse complement strand
GACCAGCGATGACCTGCCCGTCCTGGGCGATTTAGGCTACGAAGGCGAATCCGGCACCATCACCGTCGCCTTCAAGAAACCGAAAGGCGGCGAACTCACCGACGACCAGAAAGCCCACAACAAGACCCACAACGGCAAACGAGCCATCGGGGAACGCGGAAACTCCATGCTCAAAACGACCTTCAAAGCACTCCGCAACATAAGCCTGTGCCCCCGGAAAATCGGCACCATCGTCAAAGCCGCCCTCGTCATCCTTCACACCGAACACGACCGCACAACATGATCACCCACAGCGACCAATCGTTACCCGGAAAGGCTCACTGGCTTGCGGTTCAGCCGCTCACCAAGCTCCTCTCGCCACCCCATCAACCCCAGGGCGGCAGTATCGGGGCGCGCCTTCTCCCCTTCCACGTAGGAGCCGCAGACCAGGCTCACGCCGCCTTTATGCCGGGCACCGCCTGGCCAGTAAGCGGGTATCCGCCAGGCTCGTCCCGAGGTCCTTTGTCCACCTCGGTTTTGATGCCATCCTCATAGGTTTCGACACGTCAACAGCTACGACGCCACGTCTTCCTGGTCCCCACCTGACGCCTCTAGAGGGCGCCTTTTCCACCTCGCTCACCACAACAGGCTTCAACTAATGCAGCAGGTGGCGGTTTGAAGCCCTCCCCCGCAGGACGGCTCCGAAGAGCCAACACTCCTTCATCGCCTACGCAGCAACACATCAAGAAGCCCTGCCTACACCAGCTCCTCTCCGCGCTAAGGACACACACAAAGCCCTACTAGTGTCCCGCGTCGGAAATTAGTGGTTTAGTTTGGTATGATATGCGGGTGGCGGGTTCTGATGTTGAGTTCGCGTTGAGTGATGACGAGCGTGATCAGCTCCATCGATGGTCTCGGGGGTCGTCGCGGTTGGCGGTGCGGGCGCGGATTGTGTTGCGCTGCGCGGAATCCGGGGTGGTGTACGAGCAGGTCGCCGCTGATCTGGGTGTGACCGCGATGACCGTGGGTAAGTGGCGTAAGCGGTTTGCCGAGGCGAGGCTGGATGGGTTGGTCGACCGGCAACGGTCGGGACGCCACAAGGCTGATCTGGTGCTCACCGATGAGGAGCGAGAGCAGCTGACGCGGTGGTCACGGCGGGCAAAGTCGTCCCAGGCGTTGGCGTTGCGGTCGCGGATCGTGCTGGCCTGCGCCCAGCCAGGCGTGATGAACAAACAGGTCGCGGCCGATCTGCGCATCGCTGTGAACACGGTGAACAAGTGGCGCCGACGGTTCGTGGCCAAGCGTCTGGAAGGACTGGTGGACGAGTCGCGGCCAGGGCGCCCGCCGTCGATCCTGCTGGACACAGTGGAGGAGGTGATCACGGCAACACTGGAAGAAACGCCAAAGAACGCCACGCATTGGTCCCGGGCGTCGATGGCCGCCCGCAGCGGCCTGTCGAAGTCCACCATCGGGCGCATCTGGCGAAAGTTCGAACTCAAACCGCACCTCGCCGACGGGTTCAAGCTGTCCAGTGACCCGTTGTTCGTGGAGAAGGTCGTCGATGTTGTTGGCCTGTACCACAATCCGCCGGAGAAGGCGGTGGTGTTGTGTGTGGATGAGAAATCCGGGATGCAAGCCCTGGACCGATCACAACCGGTGTTGCCGATGATGCCCGGCATGCCCGAGCTACGCAGTCATGATTACATCCGGCACGGGGTGAGTAGCCTGTTCGCCGCGTTCAACATCGCCGACGGCACCGTGATCTCCGCGATCCACCGCAAGCATCGCGCCGTGGAGTTCAAGAAGTTCCTCGCCCGCATCGACAAAGCCGTCCCAGCCGAGCTGGACGTACACCTGGTCTGCGACAACCTCGCTACCCACAAGACCCCGGCCATCAACGACTGGCTGGCCAAACATCCGCGCTTCAAGCTGCACTTCACCCCCACTGGCTCTTCGTGGATCAACCAGGTGGAGCGTTGGTTCGCCTTCCTCACCGACCAGCTCCTGCGCCGCGGCGTCCATAAAAGCGTTGCGGCGCTGGAAAAAGACGTCCGCGAGTGGATCACAAACTGGAACGCCGACCCCAAACCCTTCGCCTGGACCAAGACCGCAGACGAGATCCTCAACTCACTACACAAATATATCTCACGAATTTCCGGCGCGACACGCTAGGGGGCCGTAGCCGTTCGCTGCGCATCGAGCGCCATCAAGATCGGCGAGCCTGGACCACAGAAGGCGGCACCGCCGGGGTGGCCGGTGCCGCCCACAGGGTCCTAAAAGGACGCCCGTCAACGTTCCCGAGCGGAGCGCTGGTTGAGTTTCTCAAGCCAACTCGCGATTGCCTGTGCGGTGGCCCCGGCGTGCTCGTCCATCATCGAGAAGTGGTCGCCCGGCACCTGGGCCGTGGCATCCGCGAGAGTCCACCCCGGCCGCCAGGAGTCGTCTGTCCACGGCCGCCCTTCAGGGTCTGCGACGCAGTCTTCGGTCCGCACGAACAGCGTCGGAGCACCGATCGGCGTCGGAGTCCACTCGGTGAACATCCGGAAGTACCCGCCCATCGCGGTGATACCGACGTCCTGCATGTCCGTGAAAGTCGCGAGCTTCTCATACGTCCGGTGGGCCATCGCCACGGAGAACCTCGGCGTGATCTCACCGGGGATGTAGGTGTCCAGCAGTACGACCCCGGCCGGGAGGACCCCGCGACGCTCCAGCTCACCGGCTACCTCGTGTGCCAGCCAGCCCCCGGAGGAATGCCCGACCAGCACGAACGAGCCCCCGGCGAATTCCTGCAGCACCGCCTCCGCCTGCGTCCGAACCGCCACTTCGATGGCGGACGGCAGCGGTTCTCCCGCAATGAATCCAGGCATCGGGATCACCGAAACGTTCCGCACATCGCGGAAGCCGGCGGCGATCCGCGCGTACTGCTGCGCGGGCGGCATCCCGATCAGTGCCGGCATGCACACCAAGGCAGGCTCTTCGGGACCGCGGGAAAGCTGGACGGGTTTCGGCAGGGATTCCAGCTCGCCAGGCGAACCGAACACCGGTCGCAACTGGGCAGCGACCTTCACCAAATCCATCCCGTCAAGTATCCGGCCAGCCGCATACGCCTGTTGGAAGAGTGACCTCACGGGCTCTGTGGAGTCGTCGTTGTCGTCGGTTCGCCTCGGTGCCGGCGCGGTCGCGGTCGCGGTGCCCAGCTGCGCGCACACGTGCCAGGCGAGTGCCGCCGCAGTGCCGTGATCGAAGGCCAGCGTTGCGGGAAGCCGCAGTCCGGTGGCGGTAGCGAGGCGGTTGCGAAGTTCGATGGCTGTCAACGAGTCGAAACCCAGCTCGGCCAAAGGCTTCTCGATGTCCACGTCGCTCGACCTGCCGTGCCCCAGTACCACCGCGATTTCGGCGCGGACGCGCTGGAGCACTTGCTCCCGACGTTCGTCCTCCGACAATCCGGCCAGCCGTTCGTGCAACGGCTCAACCCTGGAAGTGAACGAAGTGCGGCGGCTTGGCCCCATTGCCATGCCATGCAGCATCTCCGGAATCTCGGCCTGCGCGGATCGGGCCTGCACACGCAGTGCTTCGACATCCAATCGCACCGGCGCCAGCAACGGTTCGTCCGAGCGAACGGCAGCGTCGAACAAGGCCAGCCCTCCCGGTGCCGAAAGCGGGGCAATGCCCGCCCGCGACAGCCGCTCCACATCTGCCGCAGCGAGGTCGCCCGCCATTCCATCGATACTCGCCCACAGCCCGGAGGCCAGCGACAGCGCGGGCAGCCCCTGGGCCTGCCGGCAATGAGCCAAGGAATTCAGGAAAGCGTTGCCGGCAGCGTAATTGCTCTGCCCCGCGCCGCCGAGCAGGCCCGCGACCGAGGAGAACAACACGAACGCCGACAGACCGAGTTCCCGAGTCAGCTCGTGCAGGTACCACGCGGCATCCACTTTGGGCCGCAACACCGCGTCCAAGCGCTCCGGTGACATCGACATCAGCACACCGTCATCCAGCACACCGGCGGCGTGCACCACCACCCTCAACGGGTTTTCCGCAGGCACCGACGCCACCAGCCGCGCAAGCGAGTCCCGATCTGCCGAGTCGCACGCGACGACCGCGACATCGGCGCCGGCCTGCTCCAGCTCGGCCACCAGCTCGTCCGCTCCTGGCGCCGCCAGACCGCGACGACTTGCGAGCAACAGGTGCCGCACACCGTGGGCGCTGACCAGATGGCGTGCGAGCAGGGCCCCGAGCCCGCCGGTTCCGCCGGTGACCAGCACGGTGCCCTCATCCCACCTGAACGCTTCGCCGCCACTCACCTTCACCTGGCCGAGGCGAGGCGCCAGCACAACTCCCGACCGCACCGCGAGCTGCGCTTCTCCTGCAGTCAGCGCTTCGGCGAGTGCCGTCTGCGAAGCTTGCTCGTCGTCCACATCGATCAAGGCGAATCGGTCCGGGTGCTCCGCTTGCGCGCTGCGGACCAAGCCCCACAGCGGCGCGTGTACCAGGTCGAGCACGTCTTCTCCAGCAACTGCGGAGACCGCCCGATGCGTCAGCAGGACCAGGCGCGTACAGACGAACCGGTCATCGGCAAGCCATTGCTGCAGCATCGCCATCGCCTGTTGCGTCGCCCTTCGCGCGGCGGTCGGCAGCTCCTGCATCGCCTGGGGGCGCGGGCACGGGACGATGACCGCGCCAGGAGCTGAACCCCGCTTGGCAACCTCGGTGGCCAACGAAGCAAGGTCCGCATGGGACTCGACCTGGACACCAGTGGTCTTCAGGGCAGCGTGCAACTCCGGTTCGTCCAAACCGACCACCGCGCAGGAGGTCAGAGACATCTGCGCCGATCCAGCCGACCTTATCCACTCGACGTGCAGCAGCCGCTCTTGATCGCCGCGACCGGCACCGATCTGGTCGGTGGAGACCGGTCGCGTCGAAAGCGATTCCACCGCAGCGACTCGTCGCCCTGTGGCATCCACCAACGTCAATGAGACTGCACCGGAACCCAGCGGCGAGAGCCGTACCCGAAGCGCTGCTCCTCCAGCGCGGTACAGCTGGGCGCCACGCCAGGAAAACGGCAGCCGAGCTTCCGAGTCGGGCGAAGCACCAAGCGCCATCGCGTGCAGTGCAGCGTCCAGCAGCGCCGGGTGGATGCCGAAACCCGTGGCGTCTGGTGACCCGGCCAATTCGGCGAAGATATCGTCGCCGTGCCGCCATGCGGCGCGGAGCCCTTGGAATACCGGACCGTAGGTCAAGCCGCGCTCGGCGAGGCGCTCGTAGAACTCCGCCAGATCGACCTGCCGGGCGCCGTCCGGCGGCCATGCCGTCGAATCCGCCGGCGGCACCGCACTGGCCTGGGCCAACAGCCCGGACGCAATCCGCCGCCAGTCGCCGTCTTCATCAACGCCTCGGGAATAGAGCTGCAAACTGCGCCGGCCGGCCTCGTCCGGAGCCCCCACCGCCAACTGCACCGCCGCAGCACCCCGCTCCGGCAAGACCAGCGGTGCCTCCAAGGTGAGCTCCTCAACACGTTCACAACCGACCTGGCTACCGGCCCGCCACGCCATCTCCAGCAACGCGGTGCCGGGGACGACGACTTGGCCCAGCACGCGGTGTTCCGCCAGCCACAGATGCGTCCCCACCGACAGCCTGCCGGTCAGCAGCACCTCATCGCCGCCCGCGACCGGCACCACGGCACCCAACAGCGGATGCTCCGCCCCGGTCAGGCCAACCCCGGTCACATCACCGGAATCCGGTGGCTCCAGCCAGTACCGCTGTCGTTGAAAGGCATACGTGGGAAGTTCGACTTGCTTTGCCCCCGTACCAGCAAAAAACGACCCCCAGTCCACCGCGTCACCACGAGTGTGGATCTGCGCCAAAGCGGCCAGCACCGTTCGAACCTCATCACGGTCCTTCCGCACCAACGGAATCCCCGTCGCCCGCCCGGCCTCCGCCACACACTCATGAACCAAGCTCGACAACGCCCCGTCCGGACCGAGTTCCACAATCGTGTCGACGCCCTGGTCCACAAGCGCCTGGATACCGTCGGCGAAGCGGACGGGCTCTCGCACCTGGCGCACCCAATACTCCGGCGTAGCCATCACGCCCACGTCATCGAGGTTTCCGGTCAGCGTCGAGACAATCGGCAGTCCTGGAGACCGGTAGTCCACGCGCCGGGCAATCTCGGCGAACTCCGCCAGCATCGGATCCATCCGATGCGAATGAAACGCATGCGAAACGCGCAACCACCTCGACCGGATCCCGTGCCCGTCCAGCCGACCGGCAATGTCATCGAGCACATCCCGGTCACCGGAGAGCACCACTGACCCCGGAGCATTAACCGCCGCGACACCAACACGATCCCGCACCCCATCCAGCAGCGGGCCGACTCGGGCCTCGGTCGCGGACACCGCCAGCATGGCACCGCCAGAAGGCAACGCCTGCATCAACCGCGCACGACCCGCCACCAGCCGAGCCGCCTCCGCCATCGACAGCACACCTGCGGCGAACGCCGCGGCTAGCTCCCCGACCGAATGCCCCAGCACTACGCTGGGCTGAACACCCCACGAACCCAACAACTCCCAGAGACCGACCTGCAACGCGAACAAACCCGACTGCGCCCACAAAGTCCGATCCAGAAGGGACTCGTCGGAGCCGAACACCACATCCCGAACCCCGACTTCCTTCCCCAGATTCGCATCGAGCTCGGCGCACGCTTCGTCGAAAGCACCGGCGAACGCCGGAAACGCCGAATACAACCGGCGGCCCATCCCCAACCACTGACCGCCTTGACCCGCGAACACAAACCCGGTCCGGCCACCAATCCCGACAGGTCCCGTAACCACACCAGCAGCGTCATGACCGGCAGCCAGTGCATTCAGGCCAGACAACAACGTGTCACGATCCGACCCCAGCACCACCGCCCGCTCATCCAGCGCCGAGCGGTTTACCGCAAGCGAATACCCGACGTCCAGAGCGGAAACATCGGTACTTTTGTCCAAGTAGGACACCAACGTTTCCGCCTGGGCGGATCGCGCTTCGGGTGTTTTGCCCGACACCACCCACGGCACCACCGGAACATCCAGAACAGGACTCGAATCCGGCTCCGCTGCCTGATCCATCTCCCCCGTGAACTGTTCCAGGATGACGTGCGCGTTGGTGCCGCTGATCCCGAACGACGACACCCCCACCCGGCAGGGGCGACCACTGTCGGGCCAGGGCGTGTTCTCCGTCAGCAGCTGGACGCTCCCCGCCGACCAATCCACCTGCGAGGAGGGTGCATCCACGTGCAGCGTGCGCGGAAGTTGCCCGTGCCGCATCGCCATCACCATCTTGATCACACCGGCAACACCCGCCGCCGCCTGCGTATGTCCGATGTTGGACTTCACCGACCCCAACCACAACGGCCGACCAGGATCACGATCACGCCCATACGTAGCAATCAGAGCCTGCGCCTCAATCGGATCACCCAACCTGGTCCCGGTCCCATGCGCCTCCACGGCATCCACATCGGACACCGACAGACCCGCACTCGCCAACGCTTGCTGGATGACCCGCTGCTGCGACGGACCGTTCGGCGCGGTCAAGCCATTCGACGCACCATCCTGATTCACCGCCGACCCACGAACCACCGCCAACACCGGATGCCCATTCCGCCGAGCATCCGACAACCGCTCCAACAACACCAAACCAGCACCCTCACCCCAACCGGTACCGTCCGCGCTCTCCGCGAACGACTTGCACCGCCCATCCCGTGCCAGGCCCCGCTGACGGGAAAACTCCACAAACGTCGCGGGCGTCGACATCACCGTCACACCACCGGCAAGGGCGAGATCGCATTCGCCGGAACGCAACGACTGACCCGCCAAATGCAATGCCACCAACGACGACGAACACGCCGTATCCACCGTCACCGCAGGACCCTCGAAACCAAACGAGTACGCAATCCGGCCCGACGCGACACTCCCAGCACTGCCATTGCCGAGATACCCCTCGAAACCTTCCGGGGCTCGGCTGGCGAACCGGGCACCATAGTCGTGGTACATCAGGCCCGCGAATACACCGGTCCGACTCCCCCTCAGCAACCCCGGATCGATCCCCGCCCGTTCAATGGCCTCCCAGGACAGCTCCAGCAGCAGCCGTTGCTGCGGATCCATCGCCAACGCCTCGCGCGGGGAAATCCCGAAGAAACCCGCATCGAATCGGTCGGCGTCGGTGAGGAAGGCCCCTTCCCGCACGTAGGTCTTCCCAGTCCGTTCCGGGTCCGGATCGAACAAGCCCGCCAGATCCCAGCCGCGATCGGCTGGGAAGTCCGCGACCGCATCCACGCCCCCGGCCACCAAACGCCAGAGCTCCTCCGGCGAGGATACCTGACCGGGAAAACGGCATCCCATCCCGACTATCGCGACGAGATCGTCTTCGGCGACCGGTGCCCTGGTCGTCGTCACCGGCGGTGGCGTCGTCGCGATCTCGTCTGCCAGTTCCTGGTGCAGGAACCGGGCCAGCGCCCTCGGCGTCGGATAGTCGAACACCGCAGTCGCCGGCAATCGCACCCCCAGTACCCCGGCAAGGCGGTTCCGCAACTCCACACCAGACAACGAATCAAAGCCCAGATCCCGGAATGCGCGCTCGACCCCGACGTCAGCCGCGCTCGAATACCCAAGCGCGGCTGCGGCGTGCTCCCGCACCACCCCGAGCAGGGTGCCCTCGTCCGCGAGCTCGGTTCCGCTACCTCGCCTATTAGGACGGATGGTGGGTACCAGTGCCGTCAACAACGCAGGCAGCGAGCCCGACCGCGCCTGCTCGGCCAGGAAGGTCCTGTCCAACTTCGCCGGAACTACCGCTGCTCGGTCCAGCGCCAGCCCGGCATCGAACAGCCGCAATCCCTCCTTGGTGGACAACGGCGGGTTAGCGCGCGCGATCCTGCTCCGGTCGACCTCGCTGAGCGTCTCCGTCATCCCGCTCGGCTGCTCCCACAGGCCCCAGGCCAGCGACACCGCAGGCAGTCCCTGTGCCCGCCGGTAATGCGCCAATGCGTCCAGGAACACATTCGCCGCCGCATAATTGCCCTGCCCAGGAGCGCCGACCACACCGGAAAGCGAGGAGAACAACGCGAAGAACGACAGGTCGATATCACGAGTCAGCTCGTGCAGATTCCACGCTCCCGCCGCCTTCGGGCCGAACACCGCTCCCACGTCCTCCGGTGACAACGACTCGATCACCCCGTCGGCCAGCGCCCCCGCAGCATGCACCACGCCGCACAACGGAAATTCCGCCGGGACCGCCGCCAGCAACGACTCCAGATCAGCACGATCCGCGACGTCGCACGCCACCACGTCGACCACGGCACCGAGGCCCTTCAGCTCACCCACCAACTCGGTGATCCCAGGAGCATCCCAGCCACGACGGCCCGTCAACACCAATCGGCGGACACCGCGTTCGGTCACCAGGTGGCGGGCAACCGCGCCCCCCAACAGGCCCGTGCCGCCCGAAATCAGCACGGTTCGGTTGGGATCCGCCACAACCGCGGGCACATCGATCTGCCCGGCGACCGAAGCTAAGCGGGGCGCTCGCACCGCGCCCTTCCGCAGGGTCAACTGCGGTTCCATCGAGCCCAGCGCACTCGGCAATGCATGCCACGATTCGGCGGTTCCGTCGACGTCCGCCAGCACAAACTGGCCCGGGTTCTCCACCTGCGCTGCACGCAACAACCCCCACAACGGCGCATGCGCCAGCTCTGATGCACCGTCACTCGGAGCCGTCGTCACCGCTGCACACGTCACCACCACCAGACGTGCCTCGGCCAACCGCGGCTCAGCCAACCACGCTTGGAGCAGAGCCAATGTCTCCTGGGTCTCCGCAAGCGCGGCTGCGCCGGTGTCGGGATCCGCCGGTTCTCCGGCGCAATAGACCACGACATCAGGAACCAGCGCGCTGGAATCAAGTTCCTCGGCGAGCTCCGCCAGACTCGCGCAGCGAACGGCGGAATCCGTTGCGAGCTTGATGAGATCGTCTTTACCGCAGGCAGTATCACCAAGCAAGGCCCAGCGACGCGGTTCCGTCGGCTGCGTCGCCACCGGCTCCCAGGTCACCTCGAACAGCGCGTCGCGGACAGCGTCCCGATTCGCCAGCTGTCCCGGCGACACGCTTCGGAGCTTGAGGGAATCGATCGAGGCGAGCAACCGCCCACGCTCATCCATCACGGCCACCGATATCGCGTCGGGTCGCCTGGTCTCCAGCCGCACCCTGCTGATCGTCCCTGCCGGAGCGGAAAGTTCGACGCCGGTGAATGAGAACGGCAGCCACGCGCCACCTTGCTCCGGGCGGTCGCCGAGCGCGGACGCCTGCAGCGCGGCATCCAGCAACGCTGGGTCGAGCAGGAATCCCGACGCCATCGCATCGGCCTCTGCCAGCGGGGCGATTTCGGCGAGAACCTCGTCACCACGACGCCATGCCGCCTGAAGCCCCTGGAACAGCGGCCCGTACTCGAACCCGTTTCCGGCCAGAGCGACGTAGAACTCATCGAGAGTAATCGACTCGGCACCCTCAGTCGACCAATCAGGAACCGCCCTACCACCGGTAGTGCCGACGACGAGTTCGCCGGTGGCGTGCCGCGTCCAACCCCCACCTCCTGACCCACCGGCCGGGCGGGAATACAGCGACACCCTTCGCCGACCGCCTAGGTCGGGTGCGTTAACCAGCAGCTGGATTTCGATGGCGTCGTTCATCCGCGCACGTTCTTCCACAGTTTCAATTGAAACTGTGGTCCCCCCCGCAGGGCCACGACTACCGGTGCCCCCCGCGCGGTCGGGCACGACCAGCGGTGTTTCCAGGGTGAGCTCTTCCACCCGGTCACAGCCGAGACGCGCCCCTGCGTGCAGGGCCATCTCCAGGATGGCGGTGCCGGGGACGACGACCTCGCCCAGCACGCGATGCTGGGCCAGCCACGGATGCGTCCCCACCGACAACCGGCCGGTCAGCACCGTCCCATCACCATCGGCCAGCGCAACCACGGCCCCCAGCAACGGATGCTCCGCCGCAGCCAGGCCGATACCCGTCACATCGCCGGAATCCGATGGCTCCAGCCAGTACCGCTGCCGCTGGAAGGCATACGTCGGCAACTCGACCCGTCGAGCCCCGGTGCCGGCGAAATACGCCGACCATTCGACCGGAACGCCACGCGTGTGCGCCCGCGCCACCGCGGCGACGATAGTTTCGGTTTCCGCGCGGTCTTTACGCAGCATTGGAATCGGCATGGCCTGATCAGCCGACGAATGACAATCGGGAATCAGAGCCGACAGCGTCGCGTCGGGGCCGAGTTCGAAGATCGTGGCGACCCCTTGCTGCGCGAGCACCTGGACGCCGTCGGCGAAGCGGACGGGCTCTCGAACCTGACGCACCCAATACTCCGGCGTAGCCATCACACCTGCGGTGTCGAGCTCACCCGTCAACGTCGACACGACCGGTAGGTCGCAACGCCGGTAGTCCACGCTGCGTGCGATTTCGGCGAACTCCTGCAACATCGGGTCCATCCGATACGAATGAAACGCATGCGAAACGCGCAACAACCGCCACCGAAGCCCTTGCCCATCCAGCCCGCCGGCGATGTCCTCAAGCACCTCCCGATCGCCGGAAAGCACCACCGACTCAGGAGCGTTGACCGCGGCGATCCCCGCACGATCACCCCGATCCGCCAACAACGGCCGCAGCTGCTCCTCGTCAGCAGCCACCGCCAACATGGCACCGCCAGAAGGCAACGCCTGCATCAACCGGGCACGACCCGCCACCATCCGAGCCGCATCCGGCAACGACAACACGCCCGCCGCAACCGCCGCCGCCAACTCGCCGACCGAATGGCCCAGCACCACGCCCGGCCGGACACCCCACGAACCCAGCAGGCTCAGCAAACCAACCTGCAACGCGAACAAACCCGACTGGGCCCACAGCGTCCGATCCAACAAGGACGCGTCGGAACCAAACACCACATCCCGGACCCCCACGTCCTGACCCAGATGCGCGTCCAGTCCGGCACATGCTTCATCAAACGCGTCAGCGAACACCGGAAACACCGAGTAGAGCCCCCGGCCCATCCCCAACCGCTGTCCGCCCTGACCGGCGAACACGAACCCAACCCCGCCAGAGACCGGGGATCCCGACACCACCCGAGAAGCCTCGCGGCCGGAAGCCAGCGCTTCCAACCCGGACAACAACGTTTCACGGTCCGCTCCCAGCACCACCGCCCGCTCCTCCAACGCGGCCCGGGAAGAAGCCAACGAAAACGCCGCGTCCAGCGATGAAATATCGCCATTCTCATCCAAATAGGACATCAACGCGCTCGCCTGAGCGCTGAGCGCTGCCGGTGTTCTCCCCGACACGATCAACGGGACCGCTGGAGTGTCCACGGTCGATTCCGCATCGGGCCCGCTCTTGTCCGTAGTCTCCGCTGGTGTTTTCGAGGCTTGTTCGAGGATGACATGTGCGTTGGTGCCGCTGATCCCGAACGACGACACCCCCACCCGACGAGGATGGCTGTTGTCGGGCCAGGGCGTGCTCTCCGTGAGGAGCTGGACCTCCCCCGCCGACCAATCCACTTCCGCCGTAGGTTCATCCACATGCAACGTGGCGGGCAGCTGCCCGTGCCGCATCGCCATCACCATCTTGATCACACCAGCGACACCCGCCGCCGCCTGCGTATGACCAATATTCGACTTCACCGACCCCAACCACAACGGCCGATCCCTATCCCGCCCCTGCCCGTAAGTGGCAATCAGAGCCTGCGCCTCAATCGGATCACCAAGCCTGGTTCCAGTCCCATGCGCCTCCACAGCGTCCACATCAGCCACCGACAAACCCGCACTCGCCAATGCCTGCGTGATCACCCGCTGCTGTGAGGGCCCATTTGGCGCCGTCAAACCATTCGACGCACCATCCTGATTCACCGCGCTACCCCGCACGACCGCCAGAACCGCGTGCCCGTTGCGCCGGGCATCCGACAGCCGCTCCAACAACACCAGGCCCGCGCCTTCTCCCCAACCGGTGCCATCCGCTGCCGCCGCAAACGACTTGCACCGCCCATCCGCCGCCAAGCCCCGTTGACGCGAAAACTCCACGAACATTCCCGGCGTGGCCATCACCGTCACACCACCCGCAAGAGCCAGATCACACTCACCAGACCGCAGTGCTTGACCCGCCAGGTGCAGCGCCACCAACGACGACGAACACGCCGTATCCACCGTCACCGCAGGACCCTCGAAACCAAACGAATACGCAACCCGACCCGAAAACACGCCTCCCGCGCTGCCATTACCTAGATAACCCTCGAAACCCTCTGGCGCCCTCGTGATGAACCGCGCGCCGTAGTCGTGGTGCATCAGCCCCGCGAACACGCCGGTCCGACTCCCCCGCAGCGAAAGCGGATCAATCCCCGCCCGCTCCACGGTTTCCCAAGCGACCTCCAGCAGCAACCGCTGCTGCGGATCCATCGCCAACGCCTCACGCGGGGAAATCCCGAAGAAACCGGCGTCGAACTCTGCCGCATCTCGCAGGAAGCCACCCTCACACACATACGAGGTCCCAAGACGATCGGGATCCGGATCGAACAACCCCGCCTGATCCCAGCCACGATCGTCCGGGAACTCCGCCACCGCATCCAAGCCCCCGGCCACCAAACGCCAAAGCTCCTCCGGCGAGGACACCCCACCCGGATAACGACAGCCCATTCCCACGATCACAACGGGATCGTCAGCAGTCGCCACCGCCACAGCCGCCGGTGCGGAAGTCGGTGCCTCCACGCCACCAATCAGTTTGTTGAGCAAGAACCGAACCAACGCCCGCGGTGTCGGATAGTCGAACACCGCAGTAGCCGGCAACCGAACGCCCAGCACCCCGCCAAGCCGGTTCCGAAACTCCACACCGGACAACGAATCAAAACCCAAATCCCGGAAAGCACGATCGGCCCCAACCTCGACCGCACCCGAATGCCCCAGCACAGCCGAAACATGCTCGCGCACCAAACCCAACAGCTGGGTTTCCTGATCCAGGTCCGGAAGCCTCCGCAGCCGACCGACCAGACCGTTGACATCCGCCGACTCGTTGACCGCGCTCCGCCGCACGGGCGCTGGAGCCAGGTCGCGCAACAACGCAGGCACCCCGCCGTCGGCCGCATCAGCGCGCAGGGCGTTCAGATCGACGTGGACCGGAACCAGAAGCGATTCGCCAGGAACGCGAAACGCCATCTCGAACAGCCGCAACCCGTCCGGCGCGGACATCGGCGGATTAATGCGCGCAATGCGGCTGCGGCCCGCCGCATCGAGCGCTCCGGTCATCCCGCTGGGCTGCTCCCACAAGCCCCAAGCCAGCGACACGGCAGGCAGCCCCGCCGTCCGCCGGTGCTGAGCCAGGCCGTCCAGGAACGCGTTCGCCGCCGCGTAGTTTCCCTGACCCGCAGCCCCCGCCACGCCGGAGAACGAGGAGAAGAGCACGAAGAACGAGAGATCCAGATCACGGGTCAGCTCGTGCAGGTGCCACGCACCGGCGACCTTCGGCCCGAACACCTTTGCCACGTGCTCTGGTGTCAGCGACTCGACGACCCCGTCGGCAAGTGCCCCGGCCGCATGCACCACTCCGCGCAGCGGGAACTCTGCCGAGATCGTCGTCAGCAGCCGGTCCAACTGGGCCCGATCCCCGACATCGCAGCTCGCCACCTCGACCGCAGCTCCCAGGCCCACCAGCTCATCCACCAGGTCGGTGACCCCGGGGGCGCTCCAGCCGCGTCGCCCCGCCAGCACCAGGCGGCGGACACCGCGCTCCGTAACCAAATGCCGGGCAACCAACCCGCCCAGCAAGCCCGTACCGCCGGAAAGCAACACCGTCCCATCCGCACCAAGCACTGGGATCCGGCTGTCCTCGGCGGCAACACATCGTGCCAGGCGAGGCACCCGGACTTCACCGGCGCGCAACGCCAGCTGCGGTTCTCCGGAACGCACGGCCGCCGCGAGCGCACGCCATGACTCGGCGGTTTCGTCCACATCGACCAACGCGAATCGATCCGGGTTCTCCGACTGCGCTGAACGCAACAAACCCCACGACGCAGCATGCACCAGGTCGGAAACACCCTCGGCGGGACCTGTCGACACCGCACCACACGTCACCACCACCAGGCGAGATCCGGCGAATCGCTGCGCCGCCAACCAATTCTGGATCAGGTCAAGCACGCGTTGTGTTGCCGCACGTGCCTCGGAAGCAACGTCCAAGTCCTGGCGAGACGCACCGCATGGCACCACCACGACGTCCGGGGGCGGGTCAGCCAACCCGGTCAGGTCGGGGTGGAGTTCCGTGCCAAGTGCCGAGCCGCAGGCTCGGGCGAGTTCGTCATTGCCGATCACTGCCCAGGAGACCGGCTTGGCAGCGCCGGGCGAGATTCGCTTCCAGTCGACCCGGAACAGGGACTCGTGTTCCATCGCACGGGCCGCTGCCAACTGCTTGTCCGGAATCTGGCGCAGCACCAGCGAATCGATGGAGAGCACGGCTTGGCCAGTCGCGTCGGTCGTGAACACCGACACCGCATTCGCGCCCGCCGGAACGAGATGCACCCGAAGCGAAAGTGCGCCCGTCGCTTTGAGGGACACACCTTGCAACGCGAACGGGAGCCATCCCTCGTCCGGATCCTCTTCGGCTGCGCCCAGCGCCTGCAGTGCCGCGTCCAGCAGAGCAGGGTGGACTCCGAACCTGGCGGCGTTTTCGCGATGTGCGGTGGGCAGACCGACCTCGGCGAAGATCTCGTCTCCGCGCTTCCAAACCGCCTGCAACCCCTGGAACGCCGGACCGAAATCGAAGCCCCGCTCAGCTGCGCGCGCGTAGAAGCTGTCCAGTGGAACCGCGACAGCATCGTTCGGCGGCCAAATCCCATCGCGGCCCTGGCCGGCGTCTGGGTGATCGCTGGAGGTCAACGTACCGGTCGCGTGGCAGGTCCACGAGTCCTGCGGCACGTCGTTGTCCCGACAGGAATGCACGCGGACCGAGCGGCGCCCGGCCTCGTCCGGACCGCCAACCGCGATCTGCACCTGCACCGCACCGGTCGCGGGCAAAACCAGCGGAGTCGTCAGCGACAACTCCTCGATCAGATCGCACCCGACCTGGTCCGTGGCGCGTATCAGCATTTCCACGAAGGCGGTTCCGGGCAGCAGGATCGCCCCGCGGACAACGTGGTCGGCCAACCAGGGCTGGGTCTTGACCGACAGCTTGCCGGTCAGCAGGAACCCGCCCGCATCGGCCAGCGTCACCGCAGCCCCGAGCAGGGGATGCTCGACGGAGCGCAAGCCCACCGAACCGAGATCGCCCGCGTCGTACTCGGCGGACTCCAACCAGTACCGCTGCCGCTGGAACGGGTATGTCGGCAGCGGCACGCGTCGGGCTCCGGTGTTGGGGAATGCCTGTTCCCAATTCACCGGCAGCCCGCGCACCTGGCACTCGGCCAGCGAAGTCAGCCAGCGCCGAGAGCCGCCCTCGCCACGCCGCAGCGAACCGACCACCACCCCGCCCGCGTCCGCGGCTTCCAGGGTTTCCTGGATTCCGGCGGTGAGCAGCGGGTGCGGGCTCACCTCAACGAAGAACCGATAGCCCTGATCTGCCATCCGGGCGACGGTCTTCTGGAAGCGGACGGGCTGCCGTAGGTTCTGGTACCAGTAGTCGGCGTCGAGTCGGCCGGTGTCCGTCCGCTCGCCGGTGACCGTCGAGTAGAAAGCGATCTCAGCAGGTTCGGACCCGACTTCGCCCAGCCGGTCCAGAAGCCGGCCCTGGACCTGCGCGATCTGCGCCGAATGCGAGGCGTAATCAATTCCCACCCGCCGGGTCTGCACGTTTTCCGCGGTCAGTTCGGTCTGCAGACGCTCCAGAGCCGACGGTTCGCCGGAAACGACAGTGGAGCCGGGTCCGTTGACCGCCGCAACGGTAAGCTCCGGCAGGGCTGCGATTCGCTTCACCACCGCGCTTTCCGGCAAGGCGATCGCGAGCATGCCTCCCTTCCCGGTCAGCGCCGACACAGCATTGCAGCGGGCAGCGATGATGCGCACCGCATCAGTCAAAGACAAAGCCCCCGCCACATGGGCGGCGGCGATCTCGCCCTGGGAATGACCGACCACCGCGGCGGGCTTCACTCCGCACGAACGCCACAGTTCGGCCAGCGACACCATCATGGCGAACAGCGCGAACTGAATCACGTCGTCGCGATCCAGCGCGGGTGCATCGGGATCACCGCGAAGGACGCCGAGCAGCGACCAGTCCACGTAAGGGGCCGTAGCCCCCGCGCATTCCTCCAGCTTCCGCCGGAACACCGGCGAGGATTCGGACAGTTCCCTCGCCATCCCCTGCCAATGCGAGCCCTGGCCGGGGAACACGAACGCGACCTTTCCCTTGCAGTCGGCCGCGCCTTGCACCACGTTGGCAGCCGGAACGCCCGCAGCCAACGCCGTCAGTCCGGAGACGAAGGAGTCCCGATCGCCGGCAACCACGACAGCCCGGTGCTCCATCGCAGCGCGACCGGTGGCCAGCGAGTACCCGACGTCCCCCAGTCCCGGCTCCGGGTGCTCGGTCACTGCGGAGAGCAACTCGGCAGCCTGCTCGCGCAATGCCGTCTCCGTCTTGCTGGACAGCGGCCAGGGAAATGCCCCGGTCGGCTCGGTACTGCCCGAGACCGGCTCGTCGGATACTTCCTCGACGATCAGGTGTGCGTTGGTACCGCTCATGCCGAACGAGGACACCCCCGCTCGGCGCGGCCTGCCGGGATCCGGCCAGTCAACGCTGTCCGTGAGCAGCCGCACCGCGCCCGCCGACCAGTCCACGTGCCGCGAGGGCTGGTCGATGTGCAGGCTGCGGGGCATCTCCCGGTGCCTGATGGCCATGACCGACTTGATCACCCCGGCCACACCGGCGGCAGCCTGGGTGTGGCCGATGTTCGACTTGAGGGAACCCAGCAGCAGCGGGTGATCCGCCGACCGGTTCGCCCCATAGGTGGTGATCAGGGCCTGCGCCTCGATCGGGTCGCCCAAGGTAGTGCCCGTGCCGTGCGCCTCGACCACATCGACCTCGGCGGGCGACAACCCGGCGTTCGCCAGAGCTTGGCGGATCACTCGCTGCTGTGCGGGGCCGCTGGGCGCGGTCAGGCCGTTGGACGTCCCGTCCTGGTTGATCGCGGAACCGACCACCGCCGCCAGCACCGGGTGGCCGTTTCGCCGTGCGTCCGACAGCCGTTCCAGCAGCAGCATTCCGGCGCCCTCGCCCCAGCCAGTGCCGTCGGCGGCATCCGCGAAGGGCTTGCACCGGCCATCCGAGGCGAGTGCGCGTTGCCGGCTGAACTCGACGAAGGCTCCCGGCGTGGCCATCACCGAAATGCCACCGGCCAGGGCCAGGTCGCATTCGCCCAGCCGCAGGGACTGGCAGGCCAGGTGCAGCGCCACCAGGGACGACGAGCAGGCGGTGTCCACGGTGACCGCCGGGCCCTCCAACCCGAAGGTGTAAGCCACCCGGCCGGATGCGACGCTGCCCGCGTTCCCGGTGGCGAAGTAACCCTCGAACTCCGCGGGGGTTTTGCTGAACCGCGACGCGTAGTCGTGGTAGATCAGGCCCGCGAACACACCGGTCTTGGTACCCCGCAATGAAAACGGGTCGATGCCGGCGCGCTCGAACACCTCCCACGAGATCTCCAGCAGCAACCGCTGTTGCGGGTCCATCGCCTGTGCCTCGCGCGGACTGATCCCGAAGAGCCCTGCATCGAAGTCCGCGACCCCGCGCAGGAAACCACCCTCGCGGACGTAGGAGGTCCCGGCTCGGCCCGGATCAGGATCGAACAGCTCGTCCAGATTCCAACCACGGTCTTCGGGGAAGTTCGCGATCGCGTCTCCTCCGTCGACGACCAGTCGCCACAGCTCCTCCGGAGTGGAGACGCCACCGGGATAACGACATCCCATCGACACGATCGCGATGGGGTCGTGCTCCTGGCGCTCCAACTCGTGCAGGCGTTCGTGCGCCTCTTCCAGTTCGACGACGACACGCTTGAGGTACTCGCGGAGCTTTTCTTCATTGGCCATCGAAATACACCGTTCCAGTAATCAGGGGAGCTGAGGCGAGGAAAAGGCGGTCAGCGCCGGAACTTCCGGTCAATGAGGTCGAAGATTTCGTCGTCCGTGGCCGCCGTCAGCGATTGGGGTGTCGTCGCTCTGGCCGTGCCGTCACGTGCCCCGTCCCACTTGGCGAGGAGTGCGTGCAAGCGCTCCGCCACCTTGGCCTGGTCCTCCAGCGGGATCGAAGGCCCTTGCGCCAACGTGGTATCCAGCCTGTCGAGCTCGGCGAGCAGCGATTCGATGCCGTTGTCCGGCTCCGCGACCAGGGCCGGAACCAACTGTTCGGACAACGCCAGCGGCGTCGGGTGGTCGAAAACCAGCGTCGGCGGCAGGCGAAGCCCGGTCACCGCGTTCAACCTGTTGCGCAGCTCTACCGCGGTCACCGAATCGAAGCCCAGTTCGGCGAAGGTCCGATCGGGTTGCACAGCCTCCGCCGAATCGTGCCCCAGGGTGTTGGCGGTTTCCGCCAGCACCACCTCCAGCAGCAGGTGTCCGCGCTCAGCGGGCGGCAGTGCGGCCAGCTGCTGCCCCAGCTCGCCGGCACCGTGTTTCTCCTCGGTCTCGGTGTCGGGCCGTAGATCCACGATCTCGTCCAACAGTGGTCGCGGGCGGGCCGCGGTGAAAGAGGCGGCGAATCGCTCCCAGTCCACATCTGCGACGGTGATGGCGGTTTCTCGTTGGGACAGGGCCTGTTGCAGCGCGAAGAGGGCCGACTGCGGTTCCATCGGTACCAGGCCCCTTCGGCGGAGATGCGCCTCGTTGCCTTCCTGAACGGCCATGCCCGAACCCGCCCACGGACCCCAGGCGACGCACGTCGCCGGCCGACCGTAAGCCCGTCGGCGCTCGGCAAGGGCATCGAGATACGCATTGGCGGCCGAATAGGCTCCTTGTCCGCCGGCTCCCCAAACCCCCGAGATCGAGGAGAACAACACGAAGGCGTCCAACGGTTGCCCGCCAAGCAGCCTGTCCAGGTTCGCCGCGCCGACGACCTTTGCCGACAACACGTCGGCGAACTGCGCCAAGGTCGTCTCGGCCAGGTTCGCAGGCGTCCCGACGCCGGCGGTGTGCATTACCGCCGACAGCGGATGCTCCGTCGGGACGGCCGCCAGCACCGCCGCCAGCTCGTCGCGGTCCGTCACATCGCAGGCCACGACTGTGACTTTCACGCCGAGTTCGGTCAGGTCGGCCTGCAGGTCCGCTGCGCCGGGAGCTTCCGGACCGCGGCGACTGATCAACACCAGATGCTCAGCTCCCCGCCGGGCCAGCCATCGTGCGACCTCGGCACCGAGCGCGCCTGTTCCGCCCGTGATGAGGACCGTTCCCCGGCTACGCCATGTCTCTGACCGGGGGTTCTGCGCTGCGCGCACCACTCTGCGAACGAACAACCCGGATGAACGCACGGCGAGCTGATCTTCGGTCCCCGTCCCGGCGAGTGCGGCCACCAACCCGTTCCGGGACGTCTCGTCCAGTGTCTCCGGAAGGTCGATCAGGCCACCCCACCACTGCGGATGTTCAAGGCCGACGACCCTGCCGAGCCCCCAGATCAAGCCGTGGTCCGGATCCGCCGGACCGTCCTCGGTCCGGGCCTCGACGCCACCGGTCGTGGCCAGCCACAGCGGGGCGGAAACACCCGCATCGCCCAACGCCTGCGTCAGGATCACGGTAGCGGCGACACCACGGGACAGGTGCGGATGCGCCGCGCAGGGCATTCCGTCCATCGCCAACAGAGACAGCACACCCGTCACCTCGGTGCGGTCGGCAACGACGGCGCGCACCTTGTCCACAAGCGCACTGCGTCGGAAGTCCTGCTCGGTCAATTCCAGGACCGCGACCTCGGCGCCGCGCGCGATCAGCGCGTCGATGACGACCGCCGGTTGATCTCGGGGCACGTCAGCTGGAAGCACCACCAGCCACACGCCCCGGAGGGCGGCTGCGGACGGCACCTCGACGGACCTCCAGCGCACCTGGTAGCGCCAGGAATCCGCGAGGGCCTTCTGGCGTTGTTTCTCGCGCCAGGAAGCCAGAACGGGCAGCACCTCCCGGAAGGGCTGGTCCCGGTCTATGCAGAGTTCATCCACCAACGGTTCCGGATCGGCGCGCTCGACCAACTCCCAGAAGCGCGCGTCGACCGGGTCGGCAACCACATCGCCGCCGCGCCCGTCCGCTTGCCCGGCCAGCCAGTACCGCTGGCGCTGGAAGGCGTAGGTGGGCAACTCGACGGTGCGGGCGCCGGTGCCGGCGAAGCAAGCCGACCAGTCCACCGCACCACCGCGGACGTGCACGTGCGCCAGCGCCGCCACCGCGGTCTCGACCTCATCGCGGTCCCTGCGCATCAGCGGGATCGCCGCCACCCTCCCAGCCTGGTCGGACCCGGCCAAGCACTGCTCGACCAAGGCCGACAACGCCCCGTCCGGGCCGAACTCGACGATCGTGTCCACACCTTGGCCGACGAGCGCTCGGACACCGTCTCCGAAGCGGACAGGATCACGCACTTGGCGCGTCCAGTAGTCGGCCGCGCACATCAGTCCGGTGGTGTCCAGCGCACCGGTCGCGGCGGAGACGATCGGCACCACCGGTTCACCGAACTCGACGCACCTGGCGGTTTCCGCGTACTTGTCCAGAATCGGTTCCATCCGGTACGAGTGGAAAGCATGGGAGACCCGCAACCATTTGGTCCTAAGCCCTCGGGCATCGAGTTTGCCTGCGAGCTCCACGAGCACGTCGCGGTCGCCGGAGAGCACTACCGACTCCGGGCCGTTGATCGCAGCGATGCTGACCCGATCGCACACCCCGGAAAGCAGCGGTCCGACCGCCTCCTCGCTGGTGGCGACCGCGAGCATTGCGCCGCCGATGGGCAATGCCTGCATCAGATCGGCCCGAGCCGCAACCAACCGTGCAGCGTCCGGCAAGGACAACACACCGGCCGCGTGCGCCGCAGCCAACTCGCCGACAGAGTGCCCCAGCACCGCGGCTGGCCGCACGCCCCACGACCTCAGCAATCCCAGGAGACCGACTTGAACCGTGAAGATCCCCGACTGCGCCCACAACGTCCGGTCGAGCATCTGCTCATCAGCACCGAACAGCACACCCCGAACGTCCGCGCCCAGGTGTGCGCTTAGCGCGTCGCAGGCTTCCTCGAAGGGGTCCGCGAACGCCGGGAAAGCCGCGCACAACGCCTTTCCCATCCCCAGCCACTGACTGCCCTGACCGGAAAAAACGAATCCGATGCGGCCACCGGAATTCGCAGAGCCGGTTACCACCCCCGGCGCCGTCCGGCCATCGGCGAGCGCTGCGAGCCTGGACAGCAGGGCCTCCCGATCGGCACCCCACACGACGGCGCGCTCGTCCAGCACAGAACGAGTGGTCGCGAGTGAATACCCCAAATCCAGCGGAGAAGCGCCAGGCCCCCGGTCCAGCCGGGCCTGCAGCGCAGCCGCTTGGGCCTGCAGCGCTGCGAGACTCCTGGCCGACAACATCCACGGGATCACCGCTGGATGCGCGGTGACCCGCCGATCCGATTGGTCGATCTCCGCTGGTTCCGACGGTGGTTGTTCGAGGATGAGGTGTGCGTTGGTGCCGCTGATCCCGAACGACGACACCCCCGCTCGACGAGGACGGCCGCTCTCGGGCCAGGGCGTGTTCCCGGTGAGGAGCCGAACGGCCCCGGCAGACCAGTCCACCTGCGGAGTGGGCTTGTCCACGTGCAACGTCGCAGGCAACTCCCCGTGCCGCATGGCCTGCACCATCTTGATGACCCCCGCCACACCGGCCGCTGCCTGCGTGTGGCCGATGTTGGATTTGATCGACCCCAGCCACAGGGCCCGTTCAGGATTCCGCTCCTGCCCATATGTCGCGATCAGCGCCTGCGCCTCGATCGGATCCCCGAGCCCGGTACCGGTCCCGTGCGCCTCCACGACATCCACATCGGACGCCGACAGTCCCGCATTCGCGAGGGCCTGCCGAATCACCCGCTGCTGGGACGGACCATTCGGCGCAGTCAAGCCATTCGACGCACCATCCTGATTCACCGCAGACCCGCGAACCACGGCCAACACCCGGTGACCATTCCGAGAAGCATCCGACAACCGCTCCAGCAGAACCAGGCCGGCACCCTCACCCCACCCGGTGCCGTCCGCAGCGGCCGCAAACGACTTGCACCGACCATTTGGCGCCAAACCGCGCTGACGAGAGAACTCGAGGAAAGCCAGGGGCGTCGACATCACCGTCACACCACCCGCCAGCGCCATATCACACTCACCCGAACGCAGCGACTGGCACGCCAAATGCAACGCCACCAACGACGACGAACACGCGGTATCCACCGCCACCGCAGGCCCCTCAAGACCGAACGTGTAGGAAATCCGGCCAGCCAGGACACTCGCGGCGTTTCCGGTCAGGAGGTGACCCGCCGCCTCCGGCGCGGCAGCCACTTTCGCACCGTGGTCCTGTCCATTGGTCCCCGCGAACACACCGGTCCTGCTGCCCCGCAACGACAGCGGAGCGATTCCTGCTCGTTCGAAAACCTCCCACGCCACTTCGAGCAACAACCTCTGCTGCGGATCCATCGCGCGCGCCTCGCGAGGGCTGATGCCGAAGAACCCGGCGTCGAACCGATCAGCAGCGGTCAGGAAGGCACCTTCTCGCACGTAGGTACTGCCTGCCCGATCCGGATCCGGGTCGAACAACGCGTTGCAGTCCCAACCCCGATCGACGGGGAACGTCGATACCGCGTCACGTCCCGCAGAAACCAGCTGCCACAGCTCCTCGGGCGAGCAGACGTCGCCCGGATACCGGCATCCCATCGCGACCACGACAACCGGATCATCCACTGGATCGGCCCCGGCCACGACGGTGGTCGCGGGCTGCGCTCCCACCAGCTCGACGACCAGCTGCTCTGCCAGCGCGGATGGGCTCGGATAATCGAAGATCAACGTTGTCGGCAGACTCAATCCTGTTGCCTCGCCCAACCTGTTGCGCAGTTCGACGGCCATCAGCGAATCGAATCCGAGCTCCTGGAACGCCCGGTCAGGACCAACTGGGTCAGACCCGTTGTGTCCCAACACAGTCGAGGCCTCCGCCAGCACCAAGTCCAGCATCGCCCGGCGGCGTTCGGCGGCGGCCATGCCTCCGAGCCGCTGTAGCGGGCCGGCCGAGTCCGCCGCACCGGTGGTGTTCTCCGCATCCGCCAACGCCTGCTGTGCTTCGGGCAGCTCGTCGAGCAGCGGACGCCGACGGGACATGGCGAACACCGGGGCGAACGTCTCCCACGCCATATCGGCTACGACCAGGGATGTCTCGTCACGATCCAATGCGCCCTGAAGTGCCAGCAACGCCCGATCCGCAGCCATTGGCACCAGACCGGCCCGGCGCAGCTGTGCACCGCCTTCACCTGCGGCCATGCCGTCACCGGCCCACGGCCCCCACGCAACCGCAGTCCCTACCAACCCCCTTGCCCGACGCTGCTGCGCCAACGCATCCAAGTAGGCATTCGCCGCCGCATAAGCGCCCTGCCCCCCAGCACCCCACACACCGGAGACTGAGGAAAACAGCACGAAGGCATCCAGTTCGATGTCGGCGAGCAACTCATCGAGATTCGCCGCACCACCTACCTTCGCCGACAGCACCCCAACGAAGTCGGTCAAATCCATCGACGCCACGTCGCCGACTTCAACGACCCCCGCCGCATGCATCACCGCGGTCAGCGGGCAATCATCCGGAATGGTCGCCAACACTTCGGCCAAAGCGTCACGATCAGCCACGTCACAGGCCTTGATCGACACCCGAGCGCCCAGCGCCTCCAGCTCCGCCCGCAAATCTCCAGCGCCCGGAGCCGCCGCGCCTCGACGGCTGGTCAACACCACATGCTCAGCCCCCGCACCCGCCAACCACCGAGCAACATGCGCCCCCAAACCGCCCGTACCACCCGTCACCAACACCGTCCCCCGAGGACGCCACACCGACCCGGCACCCGACGCACCAGCGCGTTCCAACCGCCGCATGAACACACCATCGGGACGTACCGCGATCTCGTCCTCGCCAAGACCTGCCAACACGACCGACAAGCGTCCTCGAGCGTCCTCATCGAGCAAGCCCGGCACGTCGACCAGGCCACCCCACCGGTCCGGATGTTCCAGACCGACGACGCGGCCCAGTCCCCACACCAGCGCCTGCCCCGGGTTCACCGGCACATCCCCGACCGCCACACCACCACACGTCGCCAACCACAATGGCGCCGACACATCCGCGACCCGCAGAGCTCGCAGCAGTACCAACGAGTTCAGCGCGCCATTCGGCAAAGCAGCGTTCGGCGAGGACGGCGATTCATCCAGCGCCAGCAAGGACAACACGCCGCTTATTCCCCCTGATGCGACAAGCAACGAGCGGAATCGTTGCGCCAGGGCTTCCTCGTCGTGCCCGGCGAGCTCGCACAGAACTGCCGAGCAACCCCGTTCCTCGAACATCTCGTTGAAACGCAGAACTTGCCGACTCGCAGACCACCCCTCCGGCACGACGACGAGCCATGTCCCCGACAACGAGGGGTCTGGCAAATCTGCCCGCTCATGCCAGGAAATCCGGTACCGCCACTGGTGCAACAGGGATTCATTGCGGATCCGGCGATGCCAGGAGGAGAGGACCGGAACCACCGACTCCAGGGACGCCTGCACGTCGTGATCGCCGGTTATGTGCAGAGCAGCGCTCAGCGCGCCGACATCTTCCTGCTCGACGAGTTCCCAGAAGTCCGACTGGGGCGCGGGATCGGCGGATTGCCCGACCGGTTCGGATGGTGAGTCAAGCCAGTACCGCTGTCGTTGGAAGGCATACGTGGGCAGCTCGACCTGCTTTGCCCCAGTACCGGCGAAAAACGACCGCCAGTCCACCTCGGCACCACACACATGGACCTGCGCCAAGGCCGTTGTCACCGTTTGCGCCTCGTCGCGATTGCAGCGCATGAGCGGAACCGCGGCCACCCGTCCGCCCTGATCGGATCCGGCCACGCACTCCTGCACCAGCGCCGACAACACCCCATCCGGACCGACCTCGACGATGGTGCTCACGCCGTGAGCCGCGAGCGCAGCAACACCGTCGGCGAAGCGGACGGATTCTCGCACCTGGCGCACCCAATACTCCGGCGTAGCCAGCATGCCGACCTCATCGAGCTCACCCGTCAACGTCGACACGATCGGCAGCCCTGACGACCGGTAGTCCACGCTCCGGGCGATTTCGGTGAACTCCGCCAGCATCGGATCCATCCGATGCGAATGAAACGCATGCGATACCCGCAACCACCTCGACCGGAGCCCTTGCCCGTCCAGCCGACCGGCAATGTCATCGAGCACATTCCGATCACCGGAGAGCACCACCGACCCGGGAGCATTGACCGCGGCGATCCCCACACGATCACCGCAGTCGGCCAACAACGGCCGCAGCTGCTCCTCTCCAGCAGCCGCAGCGAGCATGGCACCGCCAGCTGGCAGGGCTTGCATCAACCGGGCACGGCCCGCCACCAACCGAGCCGCATCCCGCAACGACAACACTCCAGCAGCAAACGCCGCCGCCAGCTCGCCGACCGAATGGCCCAGCACCACAGCGGGTCGGACACCCCACGAACCCAACAACTCCCAGAGTCCGACTTGCAACGCGAACAGGCCCGACTGCGCCCACAAGGTCTGGTCCAGAAGTTGGGTATCCGAACCAGACATCACATCTCGTAGCCGGGTTTTCTGCCCGAGATGCGCATCCAGCTCACCGCAGGCTTCGTCAAACGCGTCGGCGAACACCGGAAACGCCGAGTGGAGCCCGCTTCCCATCCCGGGCCACTGACCACCTTGACCGGAGAAAACGAATCCGACCGGCCCAGCGGCACGAGTGCCTGTGATCACCTCGGCAGCGTCATTACTGGCGGCCAGCGCCTTCAACCCCGGCAGCAACGCGGCACGATCCGCACCCAGCACGACAGCGCGGTGGTCCAACGCCGGACGGGTAACCGCAAGCGAATAGCCGATATCTCGCGGGGAAGCATCAACGCGATTGCTCAAGTAGGACATCAATGCATCTGCCTGGGCGGATAGCGCTTCGGGTGTTTTGCCCGACACCATCCACGGCACCACCGGAACATCGCGGACAGAACCCGAATCCGGCTCTGTTGAGCGCTGCGACTCTCGCGGAGGTTGTTCAAGGATCAGGTGCGCGTTGGTGCCGCTGATCCCGAACGACGACACGCCCGCCCGGCGATGACGACCGCTGTCGGGCCAGGGCGTGTTCTCCGTGAGGAGTCGGACCGTGCCCGCAGACCAGTCCACCTGGGCGGAGGGCTCGTCCACGTGCAACGTGCGCGGCAGCTCCCCCTGCCGCATCGCCATCACCATCTTGATCACACCAGCAACACCCGCCGCCGCCTGGGTATGACCAATATTCGACTTCACCGACCCCAGCCACAACGGCCGACCGGGATCACGATCTCGGCCGTACGTAGCGATCAACGCCTGCGCCTCGATCGGATCACCAAGCCGCGTGCCCGTCCCATGCGCCTCCACAGCATCCACGTCGGACACGGACAGCCCGGCACTCGTGAGTGCCTGGGTGATCACCCTTTGCTGTGACGGACCATTTGGCGCCGTCAAGCCATTCGACGCGCCGTCCTGGTTCACCGCGCTACCCCGCACCACCGCCAGAACCTCGTGCCCATTGCGCCGGGCGTCCGACAACCGCTCCAGCAACACCAGACCGGCACCCTCACCCCACCCGGTGCCATCAGCGGCCGCCGCGAACGACTTGCACCGCCCATCCGGAGCCAGACCCCGTTGACGGGAGAACTCCACGAACGTCGTCGGCGTCGACATCACCGTGACGCCACCGGCAAGGGCGAGGTCGCACTCACCGGCCCGAAGTGCTTGACCCGCCAGGTGCAACGCCACCAACGACGACGAACACGCCGTATCCACCGTCACCGCAGGCCCCTCGAAACCAAACGAATACGCAACCCGACCCGACAGCACGCTCCCCGCGTTACCCGTCCCGAGGTGCCCTTCGAAGCCCTCCGGTGCTCTGGTGATGAATCGGGCCCCATAGTCGTGGTACATCAAGCCCGCGAACACACCGGTCCGGCTGCCGTGCAACGAGAACGGATCGATCCCGGCCCGCTCCAAGGTTTCCCAGGCGACCTCCAGCAGCAACCGCTGCTGCGGATCCATCGCCAACGCCTCACGCGGGCTGATGCCGAACATGTCAGCATCGAACTCCGCCGCGTCCCGCAGAAACCCGCCCTCACACACATACGAGGTCCCGAGACGATCGGGATCAGGATCGAACAACGCCGCGAGATCCCAGCCGCGATCGTCCGGGAACCCAGCCACCGCATCCACGCCGCTGGCCACCAGCCGCCAGAGCTCCTCCGGCGACGACACCCCACCCGGAAAACGACATCCCATCCCGACAATCGCAACAAGATCCTCTTCGACACTCGCTGCCCTGGTCGCCGGCGTCGACGTGGACGCGACCTCACCTGCCAGTTCCTGATGCAGGAAACGCGCCAGCGCCCGCGGCGTCGGATAGTCGAACACCGCAGTCGCCGGCAACCGCACCCCCAGCACCCCGGCAAGGCGGTTCCGCAACTCCACGCCAGACAACGAATCAAAACCCAGATCACGGAAAGCACGGTCGCCCCCAACCTCGACCGCACCGGAATAACCCAGCACGGCCGAAACGTGCTCCCGCACCAAACCCAACAGTGCGTCCTCATCCTCGACCTGAGAATTGGCAGCTCTCCTCGCCACACCGCCGCGAACAGGAACCAACGCGCTCAACAACGCCGGAATCGCGTGCGATCGTCCGTTCCCGACTAGCAGCGCCCTGTCGAATCGAGCGGCAACGACGCAAGCCCGGTCCCTCGCGAACGCGGCATCGAACAGGCGGAGTCCATCCTCCGTGGAAAGTTCTGCGATGCCCGTCCGCGCCAACCGCTCCACCGCCGCCGCGTCCAAGCCACTCGTCATACCGCTGGGTTGCGCCCACAGTCCCCACGCCAACGACAACCCAGGCAGCCCACGCGACCGGCGATAACGTGCCAATGCATCCAGGAACGTGTTCGCCGCCGCGTAGTTGGCCTGCCCCGCGGCACCCGCAATCCCAGAGAAGGACGAGAAAAGAACGAAGAACGAGAGATCCAGATCGCGGGTCAACTCGTGCAGATGCCATGCCCCCGCCACCTTCGGGGCGAACACCGTGGCCACATCCGCCGCCGACAAGGACCCGATCACTGCGTCGGCCAACACCCCAGCGGTATGCACGATCCCCCGCAGCGGGCAGTCGACCGGAATGGCGGCCAGCACCTGCTCCAGATCGGTGCGGTCGGCCACATCGCAAGCCACCACGTCAACCACGGCGCCCGCGCGCGCCAGCTCATCCACCAATTCGTGGACTCCAGGCGCATTCCAGCCACGCCGACCTGCCAACACCAAACGCCGAATCCCATGCTCCTCCACCAGGTGACGGGCAACCACTCCACCCAACGCACCGGTGCCACCGGTGATGAGGACGGTCCCGTCGGTGTCGAGTTGCGGGGAGGAGCCCTCCTCACGCACCTTGAGTCGCCCCAACCGAGGCACCAGCGTCACGCCGCGCCGAAGTGCCAGCTGCGGTTCTCCTGCTCGCGCGGCGGCCGGCAACGCCTGCCACGACTCAGGTGTGCCGTCCACGTCCGCCAGCACGAAGCGACCCGGGTTCTCCGACTGGGCTGAACTCAACAACCCCCACGACGACGCACCCACCAGGTCGGCGACGTCCGAATCCGAGTCGGCCGACACCGCTGCACGCGTGACGACCACGAGCTGGGATTCGGCGAACCGCTCGTCCGCAAGCCACGACTGCACGAGAGCCAGCAGATCGGAGGTCGACTCTTGGGCGCGCGACGGCAGGGATCCACCCTCGACCTCTTCGGCCGACATAGCTGCGACCAACACCGAACCCGGGGCAGGAACGTCCGAGTCCACCGCCACACGGAGCTCATCCAGGGTCGCGAACCGTGCGGTTGCGCGCACCGATTCCGGCCAAATGGGACCGTCACCGACGATGGCAAGGTCGTCGCCGGCGGTTGTTCCCAACAACGCCTGCCGGTGCCAGTCCACCTCGAACAGGCAATCACCGATCGCGCCAGACCTCACCTGCTGCCGGGAAATCGGGCGTGTCACCAGCGAATCAACCGATGCCACGAATCGGCCAGCCGGGTCCACTGCGACCAACGACAGTTCGTCATCCGCAGTCAACGAGAGGCGGGCCCGCACCACCGCGCTTTCAGTAGCGCGAATTTCCACCCCACGCCACGAGAACGGCGCCCGCGCTTCGCTCTGGACCACCGACGGCTCGCCCGCGGCGGCATGCAGAACCGCGTCCAGCAACGCGGGGTGGACGCCGAATCGATCGACTCCCACCTGCATGTCATCCGGCAACGCGACCTCGGCGAACACCTCCCCGCCTCGTCGCCAGGCAACGCGCAGACATCTAAAGGCCGGTCCGTACGCGAAACCGTGCCCTTCAAGGAATGCGTAGACCCCGTCGGCATCGATTTCGGTCGCATTCTCCGGGGGCCATGCGGTCAGCTCATGGTTCTCGGCGGCCACGGGTGGGAGAACCACGCCCGTCGCGTGCTTCTTCCACTCGGGTTCGGTCGCCTCGTCAGGACGGGAGTAGAGCGCCACCGACCGGGCTCCGGATTCCCCGGGCGGTCCCACCAGCACCTGAACCTGGACCGCTCCGTGATCCGGCAGGATCAGGGGCGCTTCCAAAGCCAGTTCTTCCACCCGGCCACAACCGAGGCGCTCGCCGACGTGCCACACCAGCTCGACGATCGCGGTGCCGGGGACGACGATTTCGCCCAGCACCCGGTGATCGGACAACCACGGATGCGAACCCGCTGTCAGCCGACCGGTCAGCACCACACCTTCGCCGTCTGCCAACGCAACCACCGCACCGAGCAGCGGATGGTCCGCCTCGGTCAATCCGGCGGCGGTCACGTCACCCGCACGCCCGGTGGATGCCAGCCAGTACCGCTGCCGCTGGAAGGCGTAGGTGGGCAGGTCGACTTGCTTCGCCCCGGTCCCGGCGAAAAACGACCGCCAGTCCACCGCACCACCACGGGTGTGGATCTGCGCCAAAGCTGCCAGCACGGTTCGCGCCTCGTCGCGGTCCTTGCGCACCAGCAGGATCCCGGCCACCCGCCCGGAATCCGCCACACACTCCTCGACCAACGTCGACAACGCCCCGTCCGGACCCAATTCGACAATCGTGCCGACACCCTGACCGACAAGCGCCTGGACACCCTCGGCGAAACGGACGGGCTCACGCACCTGACGCACCCAGTACTCGGGAGTGCCCATCACTCGACGACCGTCCAGCTCACCGGTCAGGGTCGAGATGATCGGCAGTTCCGGTGCGTGATACTCGCGGCCTCGGGCGATCTGGGCGAACTCTTCCAGCATCGGCTCCATATGGGGCGAATGGAAAGCATGCGACACCCGCAACCACCGGGTCCGGCACCCCTGATCGTGCAACCGATCAGCGATCTCGGTCAGCAGCTCGCGGTCGCCTGAGAGCACAACCGATTCCGGGCCATTCACCGCCGCGATACCGATCCGGTCCCGCACCCCATCGAGCAGAGGATCGACCTGAAACTCACCCGTAGCGACCGCGAGCATGGCACCACCAGAAGGCAACGCCTGCATCAACCGGGCACGACCCGCCACCAACCGCGCGGCCTCCGACAACGACAAGACACCAGCCGCATGCACCGCAGCCAGCTCACCCACCGAGTGCCCCAACACCACATCCGGCCGAACACCCCACGAACCCAGCAGCCGCAGCAAACCAATCTGCAACGCGAACAAACCCGACTGCGCCCACACCGTCCGATCCAGCAACCGAGCTTGCGAACCGAACACCACATCCCGAACCCGCAGTTCCTGGCCCAGGTGTGCATCCAACTCTGCGCAAGCCTCGTCGAATGCATCGGCGAACACCGGAAACACCGAGTAGAGACCCCGGCCCATCCCCGGCCACTGACCACCCTGACCAGAGAACACGAACCCGACGCGGCCACCAAGCCCCACAGATCCCGAAACCACTCCGGGCACATCGCAGCCGTCGGCGAATGCCCTCAACCCGGTCAGGAGCGCGGCACGGTCCGAGCCCAACACCACTGCGCGTTCATCCAGCGCCGCGCGCGTCATTCCAAGCGAATACGCCACATCCACCGGCGACAGCTCCGGCCGGTCCTCGATATGCGAAAGCACCCGTTCGGCCTGCGCCCGCGCAGCCTCCGGTGTCTTACCCGACAGCACCCACGGCACCACGGGGACGGCTGCATCCGGTTCGCGCCCGCCTTCGACCGGCCCGGCCGGTTCGCCCTGCTCGACTGGAGACTGTTCGAGAATGACATGGGCGTTGGTGCCGCTGACCCCGAACGACGACACCCCTACCCGGCAAGGACGACCACTGTCCGGCCAGGGCGTGTTCTCCGTGAGAAGCCGGACAGAACCCGCCGACCAGTCCACCGCCGACGTGGGCTCATCCACATGCAACGTGGCGGGCAGCTGCCCGTGCCGCATCGCCAAGACCATCTTGATGACGCCGGCAATGCCAGCGGCCGCCTGCGTGTGACCGATGTTGGACTTGACCGACCCCAACCACAACGGCCGATCCTTCTCCCGGCCCTGCCCGTACGTGGCGATCAGGGCCTGAGCCTCGATCGGATCACCCAACGTGGTCCCGGTCCCATGTGCCTCGACCGCATCCACATCGGACACCGACAGCCCCGCACTCGCCAACGCCTGGGTGATCACCCGCTGCTGCGACGGACCATTCGGCGCGGTCAAACCATTCGACGCGCCGTCCTGGTTTACCGCGCTACCCCGCACCACCGCCAGAACCTCGTGCCCATTCCGCCGCGCATCCGACAACCGCTCCAACAACACCAGACCGGCACCCTCACCCCACCCGGTGCCATCAGCGGCAGCCGCAAACGACTTGCACCGCCCGTCCGGAGCCAAACCACGCTGACGGGAGAACTCCACGAACGTCGCCGGCGTGGCCATCACCGTCACACCGCCGGCCAGCGCGAGATCGCATTCGCCGGAACGCAACGACTGACACGCCAAATGCAGGGCCACCAACGACGACGAGCAAGCCGTATCCACCGTCACCGCAGGACCCTCAAACCCAAACGAATACGCAACCCGACCCGACGCCACACTCACCATCCGCCCGGTGAGTCCAAAACCACCAGCGTTTCGGCTCATCTCCTGCAAGGACGGCCCGTACTCCTGGGGCGTGACCCCGCCGAAGACACCGGTCTTGCTGCCGCGCAGGGATGTCGGGTCTATTCCCGCCCGTTCGAGGGCCTCCCAGGACAGCTCCAGCAGCAACCGTTGCTGCGGGTCCATCGCCAACGCCTCACGCGGCGAAATCCCGAACATGGCGGGGTCGAAATCGCCCGCTCCTGCGAGGAACCCGCCGGCCCGCGTGTACGACGTTCCCTGGTGGTTCGGGTCAGGATCGTACAACCGGTCGAGATCCCAGCCCCGGTCGGCGGGGAATTCCGAGATGGCGTCGGCGCCAGTGCGCACGAGTTGCCAGAGCGCATCGGGAGAGTCGACGCCGCCGGGCAGTCGGCAGCTCGCTGAGACGATCGCGATCGGCTCCTGACTCCGGCTCTCGGCTGCGAGCAGGCGCTGCCGGGTCTGATGCAGGTCCGCAGTTACCTTCTTCAGATAGCCGAAAAGCTTTTCTTCATTGGCCATTGTGATTTCCACCCGATTTCGGCGCTTGAAGTTTCCGCAGGAACTGCTCAGGACAGGTCGAGCTCATTGTCGATGAACTCGAATATCTCGTCGTGCGTCGCCGAATCGAGCGTGCTCAGGACATCGGATCCGGTCGGTACTTCAGATGCGCTGTTCCACTTCTCGTGGAGGGCTCGCAGTCGTGTCGCGATTCGGTCCCGTGCCCGCGCTTCGTCGGTGAACATCGAGAGCTGCTGCTCGATTCGATCGAGCTCGGCAAGGGCCGAGTCCACGGTTGTCTCCGTTGGGAAGAGCTCGGTGCAGAGGTGACACGACAGCGACTCGGCGTTGGGATAGTCGAAAATCGTGCTGGCGGGCAGCTGGATCCCGGTGGCGGTGTTCAGCCGGTTGCGCAACTCCACCGCCATCAAGGAGTCGAATCCGAGTTCCTGGAACGGCCGCGATGGCGCCAGGGCCGTGGCATCGTCGCGTCCCAGCACAGCCGCCGTCTCCACCCGCACCAGATCCAATACCGCATCGTCGCGTTCCTTCCGTGACAATCCGGCCAGGCGTTGCGTCAGCTCAACGGGTTTGCCTGTGCCCGCTTGTTCGCCGGTGGTTTCCAATGCGGCCCGGGCCTCGTCGATGGTGTCCAGCAGCGGGCGTCGACGTGCCGAGGTGAAGGCTGGGGCGAACCGTGCCCAATCGACATCGGCCACGACGAGGGAGGTCTCATCACGGTCCAATGCACCCTGAAGCGCCAGCAGAGCCACGCTCGGTTCCATCGACACCAGGCCCATCCGATGCAGCTGTGCGCCGGTTTCGCCGGCGGCCATGCCGTCACCGGCCCACGGTCCCCACGCAACCGCGGTCCCGACCAATCCCCTCGCCCGACGCTGCTCGGCCAACGCATCCAAGTAGGCGTTCGCAGCCGCATACGCACCCTGCCCGCCGGCTCCCCACACCCCCGACACCGAGGAGAACATCACAAACGCATCCAGCTCCGAGCCGGCCAGCAACTCGTCCAGATTCGCCGCACCACGCACCTTCGCCGACAACACCGCTGCAAAATCCGCCAAGCCCATCTCCACCACATCGCCCGCCTCGCCGACCCCGGCGGCGTGTACTACCGCAGTCAGCGGACACTCGCCGCCGATCCCTGCCAACACTCCAGCCACTGCGTCACGATCAGCCACGTCGCAGGGCACAATCGACACCCGAGCACCCAGCGTCTCCAGCTCCGCTCGCAATTCCCCAGCGGCCGGAGCCTCCGCGCCTCGACGGCTGGTCAACACCACATGCTCAGCCCCCGCACCCGCCAACCACCGAGCAACATGCGCCCCCAAACCGCCCGTACCACCCGTCACCAACACCGTCCCCCGAGGACGCCACACCGACCCGGCACCCGACGCACCGGCGCGTTCCAACCGCCGCACGAACACACCACCACGGCGAATGGCAACTTGATCCTCGCCACCATCCGCCAGCACACCCGCCAACCGCGCACCCAATCGGTCGTCCCAGTCCGATGGCAGGTCGATCAAGCCACCCCAGAGCTCCGGGTGCTCCAGTCCCGCGACACGCAGCAGCCCCCAGACCAAGGCCTGCTCCGGAGATACGCGTACATCTTCCAACGCGACGCCGCCGCGCGTCACCGCCCACAAAGGCGCCTCGACCTCGGCCTTGCGCAAGGCCCGCATCAGCTGCACAGTCAGCGCGAAACCAGTTGGCAAGCAGGAGAATTCCGCAGCAGGAGATTCATCGAGCCCCAACAGCGAAAGCACGCCACCGAGTTGACCGACATCCGTCAGCGCATTGGCCAGCCGCTGTGCGACGTCCTCGCGGTGCGGGTCCTCTTCGGACAGGCCGATCCGGATGACCTCGGCGCCACCACCGACCAGTGAACTCGTCAAAGCCGTGACCAATCCGTCATCCGCATCAGCGGGCACGACCAACAGCCAGGTACCGGAAATCTTCGGGGCCTGCACCTCCCGGGAGGAATGCCAACTGATTCGGTACCGGCAGGAATCGACGAGCGAACGGTTGCGGAGTCCGCTTCGCCAAGACGACAGCGCGGGCAATACATCACTCAAAGATGCGCATGTGTCGTCGTCCGGACCAAGATTCAGATCGGAGACCAATGCTGCCAGATCACCTTGGTCAACCGCGGTCCAGAACTGTTCCGGCACCTCGCCGACGTCTGCGCGGTCGCGTGCTGGCCGCGCACTGGACTCGATCCAGTAGTGCTGCCGTTGGAAGGCATACGTTGGCAACTCGAGCTGCCGAGCACCGGTGCCGGCGAAAAACGCCTGCCAGTCCACCTCACCACCACGGGTGTGGAGATGCGCCAGGGCTGTCATCACCGAACGGGTCTCGTCCCGCTCCCGGCGCATCAGTGGAATCGACGAAATCCGCCCGACCCGATCGGACTCGATCGCACAATCCTCAACCAGTACGGCCAGCGTTCCGTCCGGGCCGAGCTCAACAACCGTGCCTATGCCCTGCGCTGCCAAGGCCTGGACGCCGTCGGCGAAACGGACGGGTTCACGCGCCTGGCGCACCCAATACCCTGGTGTGCTCATTTCCCCAGCTCTGTCGAGCTCACCCGTCAACGTCGACACAAGCGGTGTCGTTGGCCTACCGAACTCCGCAGACTCGGCGATCTGGGCGAACTCGCCCAACATCGGGTCCATCCGGTGCGAGTGAAAAGCATGGGAGACCCGCAAGCGCCTCGTCCGGACTCGGAGCTCGGTCAGCCGGACGACAATGCCGGCCAGCACATCCCGATCGCCCGACAACACCACCGAACCGGGGGCATTGAGCGCGGCGACGCTCACGGACGCCTCCCGACCGGCCAGCAATGGCCGAACAAGGTCTTCACCAGCCGCCACCGCCAACATCGCGCCGTCAGAGGGCAGGGCTTGCATCAATCGGGCGCGCGCGGCCACCAACCGAGCCGCATCCCGCAACGACAACACTCCAGCCGCAAACGCGGCGGCCAGCTCCCCGACCGAATGCCCCATCACCACATCCGGCCGAACACCCCACGAACCCAGCAGCCCCAAGAGGCCGGCTTGCAGCGCGAACAGACCCGACTGCGCCCACAACGTCTGATCCAGCAGCTGTGCATCGGAACCGAAGACCACATCCCGAACCCGGCGGTCTTCCCCCAGATGTGCCTCCAACTCGGCGCAAGCCTCATCAAACGCAGCAGCGAAAACCGGAAACTTCGAGTAGAGCTCTCGACCCATCCCCAACCACTGACCACCCTGCCCCGAGAACACGAACCCGAACCGAGCAGAAGCACGAGTTCCGGTGATCACCCCAGACGCCTCATGACCGGCGGCCAACGCCGCCAGTCCAGCAACCAACTCACCGCGGTCCGCACCCAGCACGACAGCGCGTTCATCCAGCGCGGCTCGGCCAGAAGCAAGCGAGTAAGCCAGATCCAGCGAACGCTGCTCCGGCCGGGACTCGACCTGAGACAAGACTCGTTCGACTTGTCCCCGCAGGGAATCCGGCGTCTTTCCCGACACCAACCAGGGAATGACCGGAATATCGACAGTAGATCCGGATTCTGATTTGTCCGTCTCCGCCGTTCTATCTGGCGCATTCGTAGCTTGTTCGAGGATCACATGTGCGTTGGTGCCACTGATCCCGAACGACGAAACCCCCACCCGACGAACACGGTCAGACTCCGGCCAAGGTACCTGTTCGGTGAGGAGCCGCACCGCCCCCGCCGACCAATCGACCTCCGACGTGGGCTCATCCGCGTGCAGCGAGGCGGGCAGCTCGTCGTGCCGCATGGCCATCACCATCTTGATCACGCCGGCAACACCCGCCGCGGCCTGCGTATGACCGATGTTCGACTTGACCGACCCCAGCCACAACGGCCGATCCCGCTCCCGGGCCTGCCCATACGTTGCGATCAATGCCTGCGCCTCGATCGGATCACCCAGCCTGGTCCCGGTCCCATGTGCCTCCACCGCATCCACATCGGACGCCGAAAGACCCGCATTCGCGAGTGCCTGGTTGATCACCCGCTGCTGCGACGGACCATTCGGCGCCGCCAGTCCGTTCGAGGCGCCGTCCTGATTAACCGCTGACCCACGAACCACCGCCAACACCCGATGCCCATTCCGGTGGGCGTCCGACAACCGCTCCAGCAACAACAGGCCCGCGCCTTCGCCCCAGCCGGTGCCGTCCGCGCTCTCCGCGAACGACTTGCACCGCCCATCCGGCGCCAAACCACGCTGACGGGAGAACTCCACGAACATCTCCGGCGTCGACATCACGGTCACACCACCGGCCAACGCCAGATCACACTCACCCGAACGCAACGACTGGCACGCCAGATGCAACGCCACCAACGACGACGAACAAGCCGTATCCACCGTCACCGCGGGACCCTCGAAACCAAACGAATACGCAACCCGACCCGACAGCACACTGGCAGAGGTACCCGTCAGCAAGTAGCCCTCCGCCTCCTCGGGAAACTGCCGCACATCCGTCGCGTACCCACGGCTTCCAGCACCGATGTACGTGCCGACCCCACTGCCCTTCAGAGACAACGGATCGATTCCGGCCCGTTCGAGGGCTTCCCAGGCGATTTCGAGCACCAACCGCTGCTGCGGATCCATCGCCAACGCCTCACGTGGGCTGATGCCGAACAAGTCGGCATCGAACTCACCGGCGTCGTAGAGGAATCCCGCCATCCGCGCATACGTCGTTCCAGGCCTGGAAGCATCCGGATCGTAAAGGCCTTCCGCATCCCAGCCCCGGTCGGAGGGGAACTCGCCGATCACCTCCGTGCCGGCGGCGACCAGCCGCCACAGGTCCTCCGGCGAGTGCGCGCCACCCGGAAACCGGCAGCTCATCGCGACGATCGCGATCGGTTCGTCACCCGCAGGCGCGCTGGCAGCGGTCACCGCAGCCGACGCGACTTCACCCACCAGCTCCTCGAGCAGGTGAGCGGCCAAGGCGGCCGGATTCGGGTAGTCGAAGACGGTTGTGGTCGGCAGGCGCAACCCGGTGGCGGTGGTCAAACGATTGCGCAGGTCCACCGCCATGAGGGAGTCGAACCCGAGCGCGCGGAACGCCCGCTCGGGCTGGACTTCCTCGCGACTGCCGTGCCCGAGCACGGCTGCCACCTGGGCGCACACCAGATCCACCAGTTCATGGCGTCGTTGGGCTTCCGGCAGCTCCGCGAGATTGCGGGCGAACAGCGAGCCGCCTGGTTCTGCCGGCCCATTCGCGGGCATCGCATTTCTCGCCGCGGGCACTTCGTCCAACAACCGGGTGGCGCGAGTCGCGGTGAACGTGGGAACGAATCGGTCCCAGTCCACATCAGCGATCGACACGCACGTCTCATCCTGGTCAAGTACTTCCTGCAGAGCCAGGATGGCCGACGCCGCCGGCATCGGCCGTATCCCGCGTCGCCGCAGGTGTTCGCCCGGCGCGCCGTCGGCCATGCCGCCGCCGGCCCAACTGCCCCAGGAGATCGAGGTTGCCGGCAGACCGCGTGCTCGGCGTTGTTCGGCGAGTGCGTCCAAGAATGCGTTCGCCGCGCCATAAGCGCCCTGACCGCCCCCGCCCCAGACCCCGGCACCCGAGGAGAACAGGACGAAGGCATCGAGATCGGTGCTGTCGCACAGTTCGTCCAACACCTGAGCGCCGCGAACCTTCGCCGCGCATATTTCGGCCAGGCCGTTCTGGTCGGTCTCCGCCAGCGGCAGCAGCCGACTGGCTCCGGCGGCGTGGAAAACCGCGGTGACGTCGAACTCGGCCAGTAGTGCGGACATCTCGGCACGATCGGTCACGTCACATGCCACGATGGACACTTGCGCTCCAAGGGCCCGGAGTTCGGCTTCCAGCTCGGCGGCGCCTGGTGCTTGGTTGCCCCGTCGACCGGTGAGCACGATTCGCTCGGCTCCGCTTTCGGCCAACCACCTCGCCACCTGTGCGCCCACCGCGCCGAGTCCGCCCGTGATCAGCGCGCTACCTCGGGGGCGCCACTTACGTCCAGCGGGCTGATTCGCCGGGGCGGGTACCAGTCGCCGGGCCAGCACGCCCGACCGGCGAATCGCCAGTTGGTCTTCCGCCAAGCCGTTGGTGAGCGCTTCGCCCAGCCTTGTGAGGACGTCGCCGTCCAGCGCATCCGGCAGGTCGATCAGCCCACCCCAGCGCTCGGGGTGTTCGAGTGCGGCTACTCGCCCCAGACCCCATGCTTGCGCCTGCATCGGGCGCAGCAGCCGATCTGCGGGGCCTGCCTTGACCGCACCACGCGTGATGGTCCACAGAGGAATTCTGAGATCGGCTTCACCGAGTGCCTTGACCAGGTTCAGCAGCAAGGCAATCCCGCTCGGGACGGCCTTGCATTCGGGGTGGGGTCGCTCGTCCAACGCGGTGAGCGACAGGATTCCCTTCACCGGGTCACCGTCGGCTGCGGCGCGGAGTTCGGTTGCGAGTTCGTCACTGGTCGCCGCCGGTGGCACGTCGAGGCGCAGGGTGCTGATCCCCCGCGTGTTCAACGCATCCGTCAGCCGTTCGACCAGCGCTTCCTCGATGCCGCCCGGGGGAACGACCAGGAGCCAGGTTTCCCGTGTACTCCGGACCGGCTGCGGGGCCACCCGTACCCAGTCGACTCGGTACCGCCAACCGTCCACCAAGACCTTTTCTCGTTCCTGACGGTGCCAGACGGACAAGGCTGGAAGTGTTGCGCTCAGCGGTGCGTCGGCGTCGAGATCGAGGGCATCGGCCACGCTTTTCAGGTCTTGGCGCGCCACGGCTTGCCAGAACCAGCCCGCCGCCGGGTCCGAGAACGCACGAGCTTCCTCGGAGGCAGCTCCCTTGTCCAGCCAGTACCGCTGGCGCTGGAACGGGTAGGTCGGCAGGTCCAGCCGTCGGCCCACGCCCCCGAACGCCACGGCCCAGTCCACGGTGGCGCCACGCACGTACGCCTCGGCCAGCGAATGCAACAACCTCCGGCGGCCGCCCGAGTCACGTCGCAAGGTACCTACCGCGGCCACGGCGGTCTCCGACTCCGCACCCGTTTCCTCGACCGCCACGGTCAGCACCGGATGCGCACTCATTTCGATGAACAGGCCGAATCCCCGCTCAACCAGGCCCTGCACGGCGTGTTCGAATCGGACCGGCTGCCGGAGGTTCCGGTACCAGTACTCGCCGTCCAGCCCGGCCGGATCCACCCAGTCGCCGATCACCGTCGACCACCACGGCACCTGGCCGTCCCGGTGTCGCACCCCGGCGGCGGCCGCCAGCACTGGGCTCCGAACCACCTCCACGTGCGCTGAATGCGAGGCGTAGTCGACGGGGATACGGCGTGCACGCATGTCCTTGTCAGCGCACTCTGCCAGCAGTTTCTCCACCGCTTCCAGATCGCCGGACACCACGACCGATCGCGGGCCGTTGATCGCCGCAACTTCCAGACGGCCGCCCGATCCCGCGAACAACGCCGCGACCTCATCCGCAGAGCAGGCCAGCGACGCCATGCCACCTTGCCCCGAAAGTGCCTTCAACGCTCTGCTGCGCAATGTGACAAGCCTGGCCGCATCCTCCAGTGGCAGCACCCCGGCTGCGCAGGCCGCGGCGATTTCGCCTTGACTGTGGCCGACGACGGCCGCCGGCCGCACCCCGTAGGAACGCCACACCTCGGCGAGGCACACCATCACCGCGAAGGACGCCGGTTGGAGCACGTCCACCCGGTCCAGCGGTGGGGAGTTCTCCGCTCCGCGCAGCACGTCGACCAACGACCAGTCCACGTACCGCCGCAGAGCGGTGGCGCACTCGTCCATGTGGCGCGCGAACGTCGGCGAAGCGTCCAGCAGGTCGACTGCCATACCGGCCCACTGCCAACCCTGACCCGGGAAGACGAAGACGACCTCGCCGTCCAGGACGCTCCCCTCAACGACATCGACTGCTGGTTCACCGCTGGCAACAACGCCAAGCCCGGAACGCAATGTCGCGCTGTCCCGACCAAGCACCACCGCTCGGTGCTCCCAAGCCGTGCGCGTGGCGGCCAGTGAGAAACCGACATCGACGGGGTCGGGATCGGTCTGCTCGCACACCTCGCGCAGCCGTTCGGCCTGGGCCCGCAGCGCCGTCGACGACCGCCCGGACAACGCCCAAGGCACGATCCCAGGTGCTGGAGACAGCGCTGCGTCCTCGTTCTCGGTCACGGCGAGCGGGTCATGTTCGAGGATGACGTGTGCGTTGGTACCGCTTACCCCGAACGACGACACGCCAACCCGGCGCGTACCCGTCCCTGGCCAGCGGATGTTCTCGGTCAGGAGTCGGACCGCACCAGCCGACCAGTCCACGTGCGAATTCGGCTCGTCCACGTGCAACGTGCGCGGCAGCTCCCCGTGCCGCATCGCCATAACCATCTTGATCACACCAGCAACGCCCGCAGCCGCCTGCGTATGACCGATGTTGGACTTGACCGACCCCAACCACAACGGCCGATACCGGTCCCGATCCTGTCCATAGGTGGCTATCAGAGCCTGCGCCTCGATCGGATCACCAAGCCGCGTACCCGTCCCATGCGCGTCCACAGCGTCCACATCGGACGCCGACAGGCCCGCACTCGTGAGCGCCTGCTGAATGACCCGCTCCTGGGCCAGCCCGTTCGGGGCCGTCAATCCGTTCGACGCACCGTCCTGATTCACCGCACTACCACGAACAACCGCCAGTACCCGATGCCCGTTGCGCCTGGCGTCTGACAGCCGCTCCAGCAACACCAAACCGGCGCCCTCACCCCAACCGGTTCCATCCGCAGCCGCCGCGAACGACTTACACCGCCCATCCGGTGCGAGACCACGCTGACGGGAGAACTCCACGAACCTCTCCGGCGTCGACATCACCGTCACTCCACCGGCCAGCGCCAGATCACACTCGCCCTGCCGCAACGACTGACACGCCAAATGCAGCGCCACCAACGACGACGAGCACGCCGTATCCACCGTCACCGCTGGGCCCTCGAACCCGAACGAATACGCAACCCGACCAGAGGCGACGCTTCCCGCATTGCCGGTTCCGAGATAGCCTTCGACACTTTCTCCTGCCCGGTGGGCGCCGGTGTCATAACCCTCGTACATCAATCCCGCGAACACCCCGGTGCGGCTCCCCCGCAAGGACCTCGGGTCCATCCCAGCGGATTCGACGGTCTCCCAGGAGATTTCCAGCAGCAGCCGCTGCTGCGGGTCCATAGCGAGCGCCTCACGCGGGCTGATGTCGAAGAATCCCGCGTCGAACTCGCCGGCCTCGTGGAGGAAGCCGCCGTGCCGGGTGTAGCAGGTTCCGGGCTGATCCGGGTCGGGATCGTAGAGCTCGTCGAGGTGCCAACCACGATCAGCGGGGAATTCACCGATGGCGTCGCCACCGGAGGCGACCAGTTTCCACAGTCCTTCCGGGTCCTGGACCCCACCCGGGTACCGGCAGCCCATCGCCACGATCGCGATGGGTTCCCGCTCTCCCGACTCCGCCGCGTGCAGCCGCTCGCGCGCCTGGTGCAGATCCACGAGCGCACGCCGCAAGTACTCCCGGAGCTTCTCTTCATTCGACATGTGGCGTTTCCCTCCAGGAAGTTGCGAAGGCTCCGGCTGAGGCATCAGGGAAGTTCGAGATCGTTGTCGAGGAGTTGGAAAAGCTCGTCGTCCGTGGCCGATCTGAGCCGGTCCGGCACGGAGCCGCCGCCGGTTCCGCCGGACACGTCCGCCAGGCTCTGCAAGATCGCCTGTAGCCGGGTGGTGATCTGCGCCCGCGTGGCCTCATCCCTGGCCAGCGTGGGCAGGTTCGCCGCCCACCTGTCGAGTTCCTCGAACGTCCCGGCCAGGCGGTCTGCGGACAGCGCGGTGACGAGGTGTGCGGCGAGCGCATCCGGCGTCGGGTAGTTGAACACCAGGGTGGCGGGCAGTCGCAGCCCCGTCGCCCCGTTGATCCGGTTGCGCAACTCGACCACGGTCAACGAGTCGAAGCCCAGCACCTTGAACGTGCCGTCCGCAGTGATCTCCTGAGGACCGGCGAATCCGAGCACTGCCGCCACATGCGTGCGGACGAGGTCCAGCAGAATCCGATGTTGTTCTGCATCCGGCAAGCGTCCCAACCGTTTCCGGAAGCTCTCGGCATCATCCGCAGTCGCCGCCGTGTTGACGCGATGCGGCCCGACCAAGCCTTGCAGGACGGAGAACTTGAGCGCGTTCCCGTTGGACGAGCGGCTGAATCGAACCGGCGCCACCACGGAATGCGCGCCGCCGCACGCGGCGTCGAACTGGGACAGGCCCTCCTCGGTCGAGATCGGCAGCAGCCCAGATCGCGCCAATCGATCCTGCTCGGCTTCGCGCAAGATGCTGGCCATGCCATGTTCCGCCCAGGGCCCCCAGGCCAACGATCTCGTCGGTAGGCCGCGCGACTGCCTTTGCTGCGCCAATGCGTCGAGGAAGGAGTTGGCCGCCGCGTAGTTACCCTGCCCGCCGCTGCCGAGCACGCCCGACACCGACGAGAACAACACGAGGGCCACGTCCGGGTCCATCAGCTCGAGCAGATTCCGCGCGCCATCAACCTTCGGGCGCAGAACCTGGTTCAGCCGCTCCGCGGTGAGCGATTCGGACACTCCGTCGTCGAGAACACCAGCCGCGTGCACCACGGCGGTCAACGGATGCTCGTCCGGGATTACGGAAAGCACCTTCGCCAAGGCCTCACGGTCGGCGACATCGCAAGCCTGCACGGAAACCTCGGCACCGTAAGCCGTCAGTTGCGCCACGAGCTCAGCAGCGCCACTGGCTGCGGGACCGCGCCTGCTGACGAGGACCAGGTTTCGCACCCCTCGCTCGATCACGAGGTGCCGGGCGACCTCTGCGCCAAGTGCTCCCGTTCCGCCGGTGACCAGAACCGTACCGGCGGCGTCCCACACCGGAGGCATGGTGAGCACCAGCTTTCCCACATGCCGCGCTTGGCTCAGGTGCCGTAGCGCCTCAGGCGCCTGCCGAACGTCCCAAGCCGTGACAGGCAGGGGCTCCAGCACGCGTCCCTCGAACAGCTCCACCAGCTCGTAAAGCATCTCGCCGATTCGCTGCGGGCCAGCCTCTACCGTATCGAAAGCCTGGTAGGACACGCCCGGATGCGCATCGGCGACCTCGACGGGGTCACGAACATCCGTCTTTCCCATCTCCAGGAAACGGCCACCGCGCGGCAGCATTCGCAGGGACGCATCGGCGAACTCCCCGGCGAGGGAGTTGAGCACGACGTCGACGCCGCGTCCGCCGGTTGCCCCGAGGAACTGCTGCTCGAAATCGCACGTCCGCGACGACGCGAGGTGTTCTCGGCTCAGCTCCACGGCTTGCCACTTGTCCTCGCTAGCGGTGGCGTACACCTCTGCACCGAGGTGCCTGGCGAGTTGGATCGCGGCCATGCCCACCCCACCGGCGGCCGAATGAACCAGCAACGACTCCCCTGGTCTCAACCCGGCGAGATCAACCAGCGCGTAGTAGGCGGTGAGAAAGACGATCGGCACCGATGCGGCCTGCGCGAAGCTCCAACCAGCGGGAATCCTCGTCACCATGCGATGGTCGGCGACCGCGAGCGGCCCGAACGCCTTCGGGATCATCCCCATCACGCGGTCGCCGGGTGCCAGGCCGGTGACGCCGGGGCCGGTCTCCACCACGACCCCGGCGCCCTCACTGCCCAGCGATGCCGCACCGGGATACATGCCGAGCGCGATGAGCGCATCCCGGAAGTTCACCCCGGCAGCGCGCATCGCAATCCTGACCTGCCCGTCACCCAGCGGTGCCGTGGCCGTCGGTTCCTCTAGCAATGCCAACCCATCCAGGCTTCCCGGGCTCGTGGACTCCAATCGCCACCCGGTGTTGTCCGGCACGGGCAGGACGTCATCGCTGCCCAGTCCAGCCAGTCTGGGCGCATGCGCGCCGCCACGTCGCAACGCGAGCTGAGGCTCGCCGCAGGCCAGCACCCCCGGCAGCGCGGGGAGGAGTTGCGCGGGCTCAGGCACATCGACGAGGACGAAGCGATCAGGGTGTTCGGTCTGCGTCGACCGCAGCAGTCCCCACAGCGCGGCCTGCGCCAGATCGGTCACTGGTTCGCCCGGCTCCACGGCCACTGCTCCCTGTGTCACCAGGAGCAATCGGGATTCGTTGAGTCGCTGATCGGCAAGCCAGCCTTGTACCAGGTCGAGTGCATGCCGAGTCGTCTCCCGGACATCCGCTGTTCGTCCACCGCCGGGGGGCGTGGGTGCGATGACGACGCCGGGTGGTTCGGCACCGGCATCCAACGCAGCCGTCAACGACCGGAGGTCCGGATACACCTGTATGTCAGCGGACACTTCCGAGGTGCCGAGAAGCACGCAGGACGGTGGCTGAGCGGATGTCGGGAGCTGAACCGTTGGCCAGCTCAACCGGTACAACCGAGCTCGGTGGGCCTGCGGGCGCGCACCGGTCCGCCGGGCCGCAGCCGACCGCAACACGAGTCGGTCCACCGAGATCACCGGTCGACCGGTGCCATCACAAACCAGCAGGGACTTGGCATCGTCACCAGCCGGGACCACGCGGACTCGCAAAGCCGACGCGGCCTTGGCGTGCAGGGACACGCCTTCCCACTGGAACGGCAACCGTGCGTCATCCATGTCTCGGACAGCCGTTGCGTGCAGAGCCGCGTCCAGCAGTGCCGGATGCACCCCGAAACCAAAATCCTCCGTTCCTGGTAGCGCGGCTTCGGCGTACACCTCGTCCCCTTGCTGCCAGGCCGCCTTGAGCCCTTGGAAGATCGGGCCGTACTCCAGGCCATGCTCTGCGAGGTCCCGATAGAATTCGTCGAGGTCGACCGGCAGCGCGCCAGGAGCCGGCCAGTCGGCCAGGTCTCCGGCCGCCTCGCCGCGGCCTGGCGCCAACCGGCCCGTGGCGTGCCGCGTCCAGTCATGCTCCGCCGCCCCTTCGGGGCGAGAGTAGAGCACCATCGGCCTGCGTCCGGAATTCTCGGGCGCGCCCACTCGCAGCTGAACCTGGATCGCCTCGCGCTCCGGCAGGACCAGCGGTGCTTCCAGGGTGAGTTCTTCCACCCGTTCACAACCAAGACGTTCCCCCGCGTGCAAGGCGATCTCCAGCAACGCGGTGCCCGGAACGATCACTTCACCCAGCACCCGGTGTTCGGCCAGCCACGGATGCGTCCGCACCGAAATCCTGCCGGTCAGCAACACCTCATCACCACCCGCGACCGGCACCACAGCACCCAACAGCGGATGCTCCGCCCCGGCCAGACCGGCACCTGTCACATCACCGGAATCCGATGGCAGCAGCCAGTACCGCTGTCGTTGGAAGGTGTAGGTGGGTAGCTCGATTTGCTTCGCCCCCGTACCGGCGAAGAACGACCGCCAGTCCACCGCACCGCCACGTACGTGGACGTGCGCCAGGGCCGTCATCACCTTCTGCGCCTCGTCCTGGTTCCTGCGCATCGCCGGGACCGCGCTCAGCCGTCCGGCGTGGTCGGATGCGGCTACACATTCCTGGATCAGCGCCGACAGCGCCCCGTCCGGACCGAGCTCGACAACGGTGGCCACATCGTGCTTGACGAGTGCCTGGACACCGTCGGCGAAGCGGACGGGCTCTCGCACCTGACGCACCCAGTAGTCGGGGCCGCTCATCCTGCCAGTGTCATCGAGGTGTCCGGTCAGGGTCGACACGATCGGCTGTTCGCAACGCCGGTAGTCCACGGTTCGTGCGATTTCGGCGAACTCCGCCAGCATCGGATCCATCCGATACGAATGAAACGCATGCGACACCCGCAACCACCTCGACCGGAGCCCTTGCCCGTCCAGCCGACCGGCAAGCTCATCGAGCACATCCCGATCACCGGAGAGCACCACCGACTCCGCAGCGTTGACCGCGGCGATCCCGACACGATCACCGTGATCGCCCAACAACGGCCGCAGCCGCTGCTCACCAGCAGGCACCGCCAGCATGCCACCGCCAGACGGCAACGCCTGCATCAACCGGGCACGACCCGCCACCAACCGAGCCGCACCCGACAACGACACCACACCCGCCGCGAACGCCGCCGCCAACTCGCCCACCGAATGCCCCAACACCACACTCGGCCGAACCCCCCACGAGTCCAGCAACTTCAGCAAGCCCACCTGCAACGCGAACAAACCCGACTGCGCCCACAACGTCCGATCCAGCAACTGCGCATCCGAACCGGACACCACCTCCCGAACCCCGATTTCCTGGCCCAGCTGTGCATCCAGCTCGGCACAGGCTTCGTCAAAGGCAGCAGCGAACACCGGAAATGCCCGGTAAAGCCCCCGGCCCATCCCCAACCACTGACCACCCTGACCGGAAAACACAAACCCGATGCGGCCCCCAGTCCCCACAGATCCGGTCACCACGCCAGAAGCCTCATGACCGGCAGACAGCGCTTTCACACCGCACAACAACGTTTCGCGGTCCGGCCCCAGCACCACCGCTCGCTCATCCAGCGCCGAACGTGTCATCGCCAGCGAGTACCCAATATCCAGCAACGAGACGTCAGATCGCTGGTCCAGATAGGTCATCAATGCCGTTGCCTGGGCGGATAGTGCTTCGGGTGTTTTGCCCGACACCATCCACGGCACCACCGGAACATCCACGACAGAGCCCGAACCCGGCCCCGCTGGCTGACTCGGCGCTCCCGTGGGCTGTTCGAGGATGACGTGCGCGTTGGTACCGCTGATCCCGAACGACGACACCCCCACCCGACGAACACGACCGCTCTCGGGCCAGGGCGTGTTCTCCGTAAGGAGTTGAACCGTCCCCGCCGACCAATCCACCTCCGGCGACGGCGCATCCACGTGCAACGTCGCGGGTAGCTGCCCGTGCCGCATCGCCATCACCATCTTGATCACACCAGCCACGCCCGCCGCCGCTTGCGTATGACCGATGTTCGACTTGACCGACCCCAACCACAACGGCCGGCCAGGATCACGATCACGGCCATACGTATCGATCAGAGCCTGCGCCTCGATCGGATCACCAAGCCGCGTGCCCGTCCCATGCGCCTCCACAGCATCCACATCGGACACCGACAACCCCGCACTCGCCAACGCCTGGGTGATCACCCGCTGCTGCGACGAACCACTCGGCGCGGTCAAACCATTCGACGCGCCGTCCTGGTTCACCGCGCTACCGCGAATCACCGCCAGCACCTCATGCCCATTCCGCCGGGCATCCGACAACCGCTCCAGCAACAACAGTCCGGCACCCTCGGACCAGCCGGTGCCATCCGCGGCCTCCGCGAACGACTTGCACCGCCCGTCGGGCGCGAGACCCCGTTGGCGGGAGAACTCCAGGAACACCTTCGGCGTCGACATCACCGTGACGCCACCGGCAAGGGCGAGTTCGCACTCACCGGCCCGCAGTGCTTGACCCGCCAGGTGTAACGCCACCAACGACGACGAACACGCCGTATCCACCGTCACTGCCGGACCCTCGAACCCGAACGAATACGCAACCCGACCCGAAAGAACCGCTGCCGCACCGCCCGTCAGCACATGACCTGCCACCGCAGGCGGCGGCGTCCGCAACCACGACGCGTAGTCCTGGCCATTGGTGCCGACGAACACGCCAACGCGGGAACCGCGTGTCGACCGCTGCTCCAGCCCAGCCCTCTCGAAGAGCTCCCACGCGACTTCCAGCAGCAACCTCTGCTGCGGATCCATCGCCAGCGCCTCACGCGGCGAAATCCCGAAGAAACCCGCGTCGAACTCCGACACGCCCTGAAGAAAACCGCCCGCGCAGGCATACGACGTGCCAGGACGATCGGAGTCCGGATCGAACACGCCTTCCAGGTCCCAACCGCGATCCCCCGGAACTTCGGAGATCGCGTCCACACCGCCGGCAGCCAGCTGCCACAGGTCCTCCGGCGAGGAGACCTGACCGGGATAACGACAACTCATCGCCACGATCGCGATGGGATCGTCCTTCTCCGCAGTGAACCGATCCCTGCCGCGCCGGAGACGTTCGTTCTCCTTGAGCGATGCTCGCAGTGCCTCGACAACTTCTTCGTAACTGGTGGTCACCGTCATCTCCCAGGTCGGCGGTCTCAGGACTCGCGTTCGCCCAGCGCTGCTTCGACGAGGCCGGCTACATCCATCGCATCGATCGAGGTCGCGGCCGCATCGTCCGAGGCGATACCGGAGTCGACCGGGTGTCCGGCAAGTGCGAGCAGCGGGCTCACCAAGCCTGCCTCGCGCAAGGCCGCGAACGGGATCGACGTCAGTGCCGCTCTGATTCGCGCCTCGTCCTCCTCGGGAATGTCTCCTCCTGCGGACTCGGGAAGAAGCCTCGCCCGCAGCTCCGCAGCCAGTTCCGCAGGCGTGGGATGGCTGAAGATAATTGTCGATGGCAACTGGAGGCCGGTAGCTCGATTGAGCCGAATGCGGAGTTCGACCGCGGCCTGCGAGTCGAATCCGCTGTCCTTGAAGGCTCGTTCCGATGCAACGGCCTCTGCGCCGGGGTGTCCCAGTACCAGAGCTGTTTCTCCGCGTACCAGCTCCAGGATCAGCTGTTCCTGTGTCGGCCTCGGTGCCGCGGACAATCGCTGCCGCCATTCCAACGACGCGTCGGCAAGGACTCCCGCCTCGGGCTGGGCATCGACGAGGAGTTCCTTGACCTCGGCCAGTTCGTTTAGCAGCGGCCGCGGCCTAGCCGCCAGCAATCCCGCGCTGAAACGTGCCCAATCGACGTCGGCCACTACCAGGGAACTTTCGTCCTGTTCCACTGCCAGCCGAATTCCGGCGATGGCGTGCTGCGGAGCCATTGGGTAAAGGCCGTATCGGCGCAGCTGGTCTCCTGTTTCGCCGGTGGCCATGCCCTCGCCGGCCCACGGCCCCCATGCCACCGCAGTCGCGACCAGCCCTCGCGACCGACGCTCTTCCGCCAGCGCATCCAGATAGGCATTCGCCGCTGCGTAAGCCCCGTGTCCCCCAGCGCCCCAAACTCCTGACACCGATGAGAACAAGACGAACGCGTCCAATTCCACATCGGCCAACAAGGCATCCAGATTCGCGGCACCGGCCACCTTTGCGGACAACACGTCATCGAAATCAGCCAAGCTCATTGCCGCCGCATCACCAGTCTCGATCATGCCTGCCGCATGCACTACCGCGGTCAACGGGTTTTCAGCCGGGAGGGCTTTCAGCACTTCGGCGAGCGCCTCGCGATCGGTCACATCGCATGACACGATCGACACCCGAGTACCCAGATCCTCCAGTTCCGTCCGCAACTTCTCAGCACTCGGTGCCTGCTCGCCGCGTCGACTTACCATCACCACATGTTCGGCTCCGGCGTCGGCCAGCCAGCGAGCAACGTGCGCCCCCAAACCACCCGTGCCGCCCGTCACCAGCACCGATCCCCTGGGGCGCCACGCCTTCTTCGCATCAGCTGAGACAGTGTGGCGTAGCAACCGACGCGCGAACACGCCGTCAGGACGGATCGCGACCTCGTCCTCATCGAGACCTGCCAGCACAATCGACAAACGCTCTTGAGCGTCTTCGTCGACCAAGACCGGAATATCGATCAAGCCGCCCCACCAGTCCGGATGCTCCAACCCCACAACACGCCCCAACCCCCACGCCAGGGCCTGCGCTGGACGAACCGGTAAATCTCCCACCGACACGCCACCACACGTCAGCAACCACAACCGGGCAGCCGCACCAGCTGCCCCCAAGAGCCGCACCAACTCCACGGTCAACGCAAAACCCCGTGAGACCGCAGAAAATCCCGGAAGGGCCGATTCTTCCAAGCACAGCATTGACAACACGCCAACAAGATCCGGAAGGCCCGAACACAGGGTTCGTACCCGATCGCCGAAGGAGGTCGGGTCGGGATCAGCTTCCACCAATACCACCGAGGCACCACGTGCCCGCAGTGCCGCAACGCAGTTCACCACCTTCGGGTCGCTGGACCAGCCATGAGGCGCGAAGACCAGCCAGGTACCGAAGACAGTTCCCATCGGCGGGAGTCCTGCTACCTGCCGCCAGCCAATTCGGTAACACCGCTGATCCATAATGGACTCGGTGGTGCGGGTTCGCTGCCAACCGGCCAACACCGGAAGGGCGCTTCTCAGGGAATCCACGGCAGCGCCGTCGTCCACAATGCCCAATACGCGTGCAAGCGATTCCACATCTTCGTGCTCAACGGCGCCCCAGAACTTCGCTTCGACACGCCTGCCCATGTCGTCGGCGGAAGATTCACGCACCGCGTTCAGCCAGTACCGCTGTCGTTGGAAGGTGTAGGTGGGTAGCTCGATTTGCTTCGCCCCCGTACCGGCGAAGAACGACCGCCAGTCCACCGCACCGCCACGTACGTGGACGTGCGCCAGGGCCGTCATCACCTTCTGCGCCTCGTCCTGGTTCCTGCGCATCGCCGGGACCGCGCTCAGCCGTCCGGCGTGGTCGGATGCGGCTACACATTCCTGGATCAGCGCCGACAGCGCCCCGTCCGGACCGAGCTCGACAACGGTGGCCACATCGTGCTTGACGAGTGCCTGGACACCGTCGGCGAAGCGGACGGGCTCTCGCACCTGACGCACCCAGTAGTCGGGGCCGCTCATCCTGCCAGTGTCATCGAGGTGTCCGGTCAGGGTCGACACGATCGGCTGTTCGCAACGCCGGTAGTCCACGGTTCGTGCGATTTCGGCGAACTCCGCCAGCATCGGATCCATCCGATACGAATGAAACGCATGCGACACCCGCAACCACCTCGACCGGAGCCCTTGCCCGTCCAGCCGACCGGCAAGCTCATCGAGCACATCCCGATCACCGGAGAGCACCACCGACTCCGCAGCGTTGACCGCGGCGATCCCGACACGATCACCGTGATCGCCCAACAACGGCCGCAGCCGCTGCTCACCAGCAGGCACCGCCAGCATGCCACCGCCAGACGGCAACGCCTGCATCAACCGGGCACGACCCGCCACCAACCGAGCCGCACCCGACAACGACACCACACCCGCCGCGAACGCCGCCGCCAACTCGCCCACCGAATGCCCCAACACCACACTCGGCCGAACCCCCCACGAGTCCAGCAACTTCAGCAAGCCCACCTGCAACGCGAACAAACCCGACTGCGCCCACAACGTCCGATCCAGCAACTGCGCATCCGAACCGGACACCACCTCCCGAACCCCGATTTCCTGGCCCAGCTGTGCATCCAGCTCGGCACAGGCTTCGTCAAAGGCAGCAGCGAACACCGGAAATGCCCGGTAAAGCCCCCGGCCCATCCCCAACCACTGACCACCCTGACCGGAAAACACAAACCCGATGCGGCCCCCAGTCCCCACAGATCCGGTCACCACGCCAGAAGCCTCATGACCGGCAGACAGCGCTTTCACACCGCACAACAACGTTTCGCGGTCCGGCCCCAGCACCACCGCTCGCTCATCCAGCGCCGAACGTGTCATCGCCAGCGAGTACCCAATATCCAGCAACGAGACGTCAGATCGCTGGTCCAGATAGGTCATCAATGCCGTTGCCTGGGCGGATAGTGCTTCGGGTGTTTTGCCCGACACCATCCACGGCACCACCGGAACATCCACGACAGAGCCCGAACCCGGCCCCGCTGGCTGACTCGGCGCTCCCGTGGGCTGTTCGAGGATGACGTGCGCGTTGGTACCGCTGATCCCGAACGACGACACCCCCACCCGACGAACACGACCGCTCTCGGGCCAGGGCGTGTTCTCCGTAAGGAGTTGAACCGTCCCCGCCGACCAATCCACCTCCGGCGACGGCGCATCCACGTGCAACGTCGCGGGTAGCTGCCCGTGCCGCATCGCCATCACCATCTTGATCACACCAGCCACGCCCGCCGCCGCTTGCGTATGACCGATGTTCGACTTGACCGACCCCAACCACAACGGCCGGCCAGGATCACGATCACGGCCATACGTATCGATCAGAGCCTGCGCCTCGATCGGATCACCAAGCCGCGTGCCCGTCCCATGCGCCTCCACAGCATCCACATCGGACACCGACAACCCCGCACTCGCCAACGCCTGGGTGATCACCCGCTGCTGCGACGAACCACTCGGCGCGGTCAAACCATTCGACGCGCCGTCCTGGTTCACCGCGCTACCGCGAATCACCGCCAGCACCTCATGCCCATTCCGCCGGGCATCCGACAACCGCTCCAGTAGAACCAGGCCGGCACCCTCGGACCAGCCGGTGCCGTCCGCGGCCTCCGCGAACGACTTGCACCGCCCATCCGGCGCCAAACCACGCTGCCGCGAAAACTCCACGAACATCCCCGGCGTGGCCATCACGGTCACACCACCGGCCAACGCCAGATCACACTCACCCGAACGCAGCGAGTGACACGCCAAATGCAGGGCCACCAACGACGACGAACACGCCGTATCCACCGTCACCGCCGGACCCTCGAACCCGAACGAATACGCAACCCGACCCGACGCCACACTCGTGGTGCTGCCGGTGAGCACGTACCCGGCCGCCTCCTCGGGCGCTTCGTGCAGGCGTGGCCCGTAGTCCAGGGAGGTCGCGCCGACGAAGACTCCGGTTTGACTTCCGTGCAGGTGCTGCGGGTTGATCCCGCCTCGTTCCACTGCTTCCCAGGCGATTTCCAGCAGCAACCGCTGCTGCGGATCCATCGCCAACGCCTCGCGCGGAGAAATCCGGAAGAACCCGGGGTCAAAATCCGGGGCGCCATGCAAGAACCCGCCGACGCGCACCTGCGAAGTCCCCGCACGCTCCAGGTCCCAACCTCGGTCAGCCGGGAACTCGGACACGGCGTCCCGCCCAGCAGCGACCAACTGCCACAACTCCTCGGGCGAGGACACCCCACCCGGAAACCGACAGCCCATCCCGATCACGGCGATAGGCTCGTCCGCTTCGGACTTCGGCCGGGGTGACGTCCTGGGGGCTGGCTCGCCCAACAACAACGTCCGTACCTGGCGGGCGAGCTTGTCCGGCGTAGGACAGTCGAAAACCACGCTCGGCGCGAGGCGCAGTCCCGTGGCGGCGTTTAGACGGTCGCACAGTTCAACCACCAGCGAGGAATCGAAGCCCAGGTCCTTGAACGTCCGATCCGGGTCCACCTCTTTCGGATCGGAGTGGCCGAGGACCACGGCTGCCTGTGCACGGATCACCGTGAGGGTCGTCGAGTCCACGTCCGCCCTCGGCGAAGACCGCAGCTTTTCCCGCAACGCCGTCGACACGTCGCTCTCGGGCATGGCGACGTCGGGAAGCTTCGCGTCCAGCCAGTAGCGCTGTCGCTGAAAGGCATACGTCGGCAGGTCGACCCGCTGCGCCCCGGTACCCGCGAAGACCGCATGCCAGTCCGCGGCCACTCCATGTACATGTGCTCTGGCCAGCGACGTCAGCGCCTGCCGCATGCCGCCTTCGCCGCGGCGGAGTGTCCCGAGCGCCACTACCTTCCGCCCTGCTCGCGCGGCGGTTTCCTGGATATTCGCGGTCAGCACCGGGTGTGGGCTGATCTCGATGAATGCGTTGTGCCCCCGATTCAGCAGGACCTCGATGGCCGCTTCGAAGCGCACCGGTTGACGTAGGTTGCGGTACCAGTAGTCGGCGTCCATCGGCCGGTCCAGCAGTTCCCCGGTCGTCGTCGAATATATCGGGATGCTCCCCGTCCTGGGTTCGACCGGCGCCAACAGCCCCAGCAGCTCGTCCCGGACAACCTCGATGTGAGGCGAATGGGAGGCGTATTCAACGGGAATCCGGCGCATCCGGAGCTCTCGGTCTGCGCACTCGGCCAGCAGTTCCGCCATCGCCTCCCGGTCCCCTGACACCAGGGTCGACGACGGCCCGTTCACCCCCGCCAGGCCGATCCGATCGCGCCAGGGCGACAGGATTTGTCGCACCTCTTCAACGGGATGCTGCAACGAGGCCATCGCGCCTCTGCCGGCCAGCGCCGTCAGAAGCCTGCTGCGCACCGCCACCACCCTGGCGGCATCGCGGACGGACAGGGCCCCGGCGACGCAGGCCGCCGCGATCTCCCCCTGCGAGTGCCCGACGACCGCCACCGGACGCACGCCCCACGAACGCCAGAGCTCTGCGAGCGAGACCATGACGGCGAACAGTGCGGGCTGGACTACATCGTCGTGGTCAAGGTGCGCAGCGCCGGCCGCGTTGCGCAGCACATCCAGCAGGGACCAATCCAGGTGCGGCGCCAATGCGTCGGCGCAGTCCGACATGGACGCCGCGAAAATCTCGGAGGTTTCGAGCAGCTGCCTACCCATCCCGATCCACTGGCTGCCCTGTCCGGGAAAGACGAAGACTGCTGCCCGCTCGCCGGAAGTCGCGCCGTGGCACAGCGTGGGCGCGTCCTCGCCGTCAGCGAGGGCCTTCAACCCGGCGAGCAGTTTCGGTTCGTCGTCCGCGACCAGCGCGGCCCGGTGCGGCAGCGCGGATCGCGTGGTCGCCAGTGAGTAGGCGACGTCCAATGGACTTTGACCGGCTGTATTGAGGTGCGTGTGCAAGCGCGCCGCCTGCGCACGCAATGCGACCGGTGTTCTGGCCGACAAGACCCACGGCATGGTCGCCTCAGCGGGTCCACTGCGCCTTGGCTCCACCCGGGACGAGCCGGAGAGCACCAGGTGGCAGTTCGTGCCTCCCATTCCGAAGGCACTGACGCCCGCCAGCAGCGGCCCCTCGCTCTCGGGCCACGGCCGCAGGTCACGCTGGACGCGCAAATTCAATTCGTCCAGCGGGATTTCCGGGTTGGGGGCGGTGAAATGAAGACTCGGCGGCAGTTCGCGGTGCCAGATGCTGAGTGCAGTCTTCAGTAACCCGGTGACGCCCGCCGCTGCTTCCAGATGGCCGACGTTGGTTTTCGCCGACCCCACACGCAGCTCGTCGCCGGGCCGTCTCGCCGCCCCCAGGACAGCTCCGAGGGCTGCTGCTTCGACGGGATCCCCGACCCTGGTGGCGCTGCCGTGGAGCTCGACATACTGCACGGCGGCCGGGTCGACGCCCGCGTTCCGGTATGCCTGGCGCAGCAGCTCCGCTTGGGCGTCCGCCGCCGGAACGGTGAGCCCGGCACCGCCCCCATCGTTGTTGACCGCGCTGCCGCGGATGAGGCAGTAGATCCGGTCGCCATCGGCGCGCGCCTGATCGGCCTTCTTCAGCACGACAAGGCCGCCGCCCTCACCACGGACGTAACCGTTCGCCCGCGCATCGAAGGTGAAGCAGCGACCGTCCGGGGAGAGCGCACCGAAGTCCATCAGAGCGCTGTTGCTCTCGGCGGCCAGGTTGAGGTTCACGCCGCCGGCGAGTGCGATCGCGCACTCACCCCGCCGCAGGCTCTCGCTGGCGAGATGCACGCCGACCAGGGACGAGGACTGACCTGAATCCACCGTCAGGCTTGGCCCGCGCAGGCCGAGCACGTAGGACACGCGGTTGGCGATCAGGCTTCGATGGGTGCCGGTGAGGCGGTACTGCGCAGCCACTTCCGGCGGGCTCTTGCGAAGCAGTGCGGCGTAGTCGTCAGAGATCGCCCCCATGAACACACCTGCGGCAGTACCGCGCAGCTCGCCGGCGGTGATACCGGCGTCTTCGAGTGCCTCCCAGGCGAGCTCCAGAGCCAGCCTCTGCTGGGGATCCACGGCTGCCGCTTCTCGCGGCGAGATCCCGAAGAACTCGGGATCGAAGCAGTCGACATCAGCCAGGAAACCTCCCCATTCCGGGCCCTTGGGCGCATCCCGACCAGGCAACGGGTCGTCCCACCGCCCTTCCGGGACCGTGGTGATGGCGTCCGTTCCGGTGCGCAGCAACCGCCAGAAGGACGCCGGGTCAGGCGCCTGGGGTAGGCGGCAGGACAGTCCGATGACGGCGATCAGGTTCCCGGCTTCGCTCATTCGGTACTGCCCCTCCGATTCCTGGACACACCACCAGCAAGTTCAGCCTCTTCTGGCGCCGCCACCGGCGATTCCCCCACACGGCGCATGAACGTCATCGAATTGCGGCGCGTCCTCAGCCGACCGGCTTCCGCGCCGTCAGAATCGCATAGCCCATGTCGTGAGCATATTTCTCATAATCGCAGACCGCGGCGGCCCAGTCGGCGACAGCCGGCCCGTACCTGTCCGCGATCCCTTGCTGGTGCGCAGCGAGCTCCTCGGCGAACTGCGGCATGAAGTACCGGGTCCTCGACGACACGTCCTCCCAATCGAGGATCTCGAACCCCGCTGCACGCAGTGATTCCAGAAGCTGCTCAGCCAGGCAGATCCGAAGGCCGGTCGGCCACCTGTCCCCGGACACCGGCATCCCGCTGCCCGCTTCTCGTTTGACGACCTCGGTGACGCCGAGGATGCCACCGGGTTTCAGTACTCGAAGGATTTCCCGGATGGCACGGGCTGGTTCGGGCATCTCCAACAGCGACTGCATGGCCCAGGCAGCGTCGAAAGCATTGTCCGTGTACGGCAGGGACATGGCATCGACGAGTGAGAAGTCCACCCGGTGGCTTAGTCCGCGTTCGCGTGCGCAATCAGCGGCGATGGCCGCTTGCACCTGGCTGACGGTGATGCCGGTGATCTGGATCACGTTGCCGCGCGCGACGCGCAGCGCTGGTTGTCCGGTACCGCACCCCACATCCAGCAGTCGAATGCCGCCATCGAGCACAGTCCGTTCGGCGACAAGGTCGGTGAGCCGGTCGGCGGCCTGCTGCCAGGAAGCCCGCCCGTTGTTGTCCCAGCAGCCGTGGTGGATGGCGCAGGGGCCGCCCGCGACCGAGTTCAGCAACGGCGTGACCAGGTCATACATCTGCCCAACCTGCTGCGATGTTGGTGCGCCACCCGGCAACACCGGTATGCCTGATCTCTGCAACGTTCACCTTCTCGTAATTTTCTGGAACCGAGCAGGAAACACACAGAGAGAAAAGACGGCAAACTAGCCGTCAGTTAATTCGCGGTTACCGCCGCATGCGGCGCCACCGACTATAACTATCCGGCCAGGAGGCAAACAGCCAGAGCAAATCTTCCCCATGAATCCCCGCAGAACCAACGGAGATCACCGTACAGGTCTGGCCCACCCCGACCGAGCGAAGCTCGCGCATTTCACTCGTACGTGTGAAACCAGGTGCGGCGACCCAAAGATCCTCGATGATCGCGTGACATTCCTGCCGTGACACACTATTGTTGCCGCCGGAAGTCCGTTGGACGTCAACGGCGATCGACGTACGCAGCGCACTTTCCAAATCCTGGCCAATGGGAGTAGGGGTTGCTGCGCTAATCGGGGGAAAGAGACTGGGGTCCGAAGTATGCGCGTACTCGTCGTTCCCTTGCCCTATCCGACGCATCTCATGGCAATGGTGCCGCTGTGCTGGGCGCTGCAAGCATCCGGGCACGAGGTCCTGATCGCCGCACCACCAGAGCTGCAGGCGACCGCGCATGGTGCCGGTCTCACCACGGCCGGGATCCGCGGGACCGACATGACCGGCGACACGGGTGGAACCACGCAGCTGCGCTTTCCCAATCCGGCGTTCGGTCAGCGCGATACCGATGCAGGCCGGCAACTGTGGGAGCAGACCGCGTCCAATGTCGTGCAAAGCTCGCTCGATCAGCTCCCCGAATACCTTCGACTGGCCGAGGCCTGGCGACCGTCAGTGCTGTTGGTCGACGTCTGCGCGCTGATCGGCCGGGTGCTCGGCGGATTGCTCGACCTGCCGGTCGTGCTGCACCGCTGGGGAGTCGACCCCACCGCAGGCCCCTTCAGCGATCGAGCCCACGAGTTGCTTGACCCGGTGTGCCGGCACCACGGACTGCCCGGACTGCCCACTCCCGAGCTCATCCTCGATCCCTGCCCGCCGAGCCTGCAAGCAAGCGACGCGCCGCAAGGCGCACCAGTCCAGTACGTGCCGTACAACGGAAGCGGCGCATTCCCGGGATGGGGCGCGGCGCGCACCTCAGCACGGCGGGTCTGCATCTGCATGGGCCGCATGGTGCTGAACGCCACCGGACCGGCGCCGCTACTGCGCGCAGTAGCGGCTGCCACCGAGTTGTCCGGCGTCGAGGCCGTGATCGCCGTTCCCCCCGAGCACCGGGCGCTTCTCACCGACCTACCCGACAACGCCCGGATCGCCGAATCGGTCCCGCTCAACCTGTTCCTGCGTACCTGCGAGCTGGTCATCTGCGCGGGCGGCTCGGGAACGGCGTTCACCGCGACCCGACTCGGCATCCCCCAACTCGTGCTTCCCCAGTACTTCGACCAGTTCGACTACGCGCGCAACCTCGCCGCTGCTGGGGCGGGCATCTGCTTGCCGGATGAGCAGGCCCAGTCCGACCACGAACAGATCACCAACTCCATCGCAACGGTGCTCGGCGACACCGGCTTCGCTGCTGCCGCAATCAAACTCAGCGACGAGATCACCGCCATGCCCCATCCCGCGGCGCTGGTGCGGACGCTGGAGAACACTGCGCGCATCCGTGCCTGATGAACTAGTCACCCGAGAACAGCTGGATCCGGAGAACCGATGCCCTCCCAGAACGCGCTGTACCTGGACCTGCTCAAGAAGGTACTCACCAACACGATTTACAGTGATCGGCCGCATCCGAACGCCTGGCAGGACAACACCGACTACAGGCAGGCCGCTCGGGCCAAGGGCACGGACTGGCCAACTGTCGCGCACACGATGATCGGTCTGGAGCGGCTGGACAACCTCCAGCACTGCGTGGAAGCCGTGCTCGCAGACGGTGTTCCCGGGGATTTCGCCGAGACCGGTGTCTGGCGGGGCGGCGCATGCATCTTCATGCGCGCGGTTCTTCAGGCATTCGGAGATACCGGACGTACCGTCTGGGTGGTGGATTCCTTCCAGGGAATGCCGGAAAGCTCTGCGCAAGACCACGAAGCGGACCAGGCTATGGCGCTGCACGAGTACAACGACGTGCTTGGCGTCCCGCTTGAGACCGTCCGGCAGAACTTCGCCCGCTACGGGCTGCTCGACGAACAGGTCAGGTTCCTCCCCGGCTGGTTCCGGGACACCTTGCCCACCGCTCCCATCCAGGAACTCGCCGTGCTGCGACTCGACGGCGATCTCTACGAATCCACAATGGACTCATTGCGGAACCTGTACCCGAAGCTCTCGCCGGGCGGATTCGTCATCATCGACGACTATTTTCTGCCGTCCTGCCAGGACGCGGTGAAGGGGTTCCGCGCGGAACTCGGGATCACGGAACCCATCCACGACATCGACGGCACGGGCGCCTACTGGCGCCGCAACTGGTGAACGGCTCAGCCGTCCTCGACGCCGAGCGCTTGCCGGGGCACGAACCCCGGCGCGGCAGGCTCAGCGTTGAGCCCTTTCTCCACGAATACCAGGTTGTGGTAGAAGTGCAGGGCCGCCACGTTCCGTTCCGTGTAGGAGGGCTCGGTCCCGCACCGCGATTCGCGCTCCTGATAATGCAGGCCGTCGATCAGTTCTTTGAGCATGTCGATCGAGGTGCGCTGGGTCGCAGGTTCCGCGTCGCGACCGCCGTAGCCGGGCCAGTACGCCGTCTGGAGATCCTCGATGACGTACAAACCACCTGGGCGGACGTGCGGAAACAGGGATTGGAAGGATTTCTTGACGTGGTCGTTGACATGGCTGCCATCGTCGATGATAACGTCGAACGGCCCGATCTTCCCCGCCATGTCTTCCAGGAATTCCGCATCGCTCTGGTCACCTCGCAGCTTTCGCACTCGGTGCCCTTCGTTCCCGGCTTTCTCGAAAATGTCCAGCCCGTAAACGAGACCTCGCCGGAAGTACCGCTGCCACATGCGCAGCGAAGCACCACCGAGTTCGGGTGCGTGATAACCACCGATTCCTATTTCCAACACGCGCACCGGGGCATCCTGGAATCGGGAGAAGTGGTGCTCGTAATGTTCGGTGTACCAGTGCAGGTCCGCCCATTTATCGGATCCGTAGCGGACTGCCAGCGCACCGAGGTCCGAGCACCTGGCGGCGGCTGCGGCCAGCACGGCGTGCACGGCGGTGGACACCCTGTTCCGGAAGGCCAGCAGGCGCTGCGCGCCGGCGAGGCCCTGGTCGGGCGAGAACTGCGTCATGCTGTCCGACCAGCGGACTTCACGGCTGTTGTGCCGCCTGCCGTCAACCGGGCCGAAGAGCCCTTCCAGCAGATCCACCGCGTCGAACCGGAGAACAGCAGGTGCTTCGGCGACCGCCGCGAGCCGCAGGCCTGCGTGATCGAGCTCAACGGTTCTCCGGACCAGTTGAGCGCCAGAAGTGATCTCAAGGCCGATTCGCACCGACTCGTCCAACGACAGCGGATCGCAGCGTACGACGAGTTCGTCGACGATGGCGTCGGCCACCGCCTCCAGGCCGGCCACCTGCACTGCCTCCTGGAGCTTCTCCGGACCCGCACCCGCCGCGAGCAGCAAGCGATCCACCACCGACCAGGGGGCAACTGCGATCTCACTCATGGAAAGTCATCACCTTTTCGATTCCAGCGCATACGACACCATGCGCAACGCGATATCGATCCACAAAGTAGAGCCGGCGGAGGCGGCCGGGTTTCACGTATGAGCTGAAACACACAGATAATCACCCGGACGCGTAGATGATCTCGGCCGCGGGCGGACAAAGTGGACCAGTCAGAAAAGGAGGGGCGGTGCCCGAATTCCATGACCCGGCACCCATGAATCGTCGAAACCCAGGAACAGAGATCACCGTCGAGCCCAACGATCCTCGTTATCCGGACCTCGTCGTCGGGCACAACCCCCGTTTCACCGGAAAACCCGAACGCATCCACATCGCCAGCTCCGCCGAAGACGTCGTGCACGCCGTCGCCGACGCCGTGCGCACCGGCAGCCGGATAGGCGTCCGCAGCGGCGGGCACTGCTTCGAGAATCTCGTTGCGGACCCGGCGATCCGAGCGCTCGTCGACGTCTCCGAGCTCAACCGCGTGTACTACGACAGCACGCGCGGGGCATTCGCGATCGAGGCGGGCGCCGCCCTCGGGCAGGTGTACCGAACCCTATTCAAGAACTGGGGCGTGACGATCCCGACCGGCGCATGTCCCGGGGTCGGCGCAGGCGGGCACATCCTCGGCGGAGGATACGGCCCGCTGTCGCGCCGATTCGGCTCGGTCGTCGACTACCTTCAAGGCGTCGAGGTCGTCGTGGTCGACCGGGCCGGTGAAGTGCACATCGTCGAGGCCGACCGGAACTCCACGGGCGCCGGTCACGACTTGTGGTGGGCGCACACCGGTGGCGGTGGCGGCAACTTCGGAATCGTCACCAGGTTTTGGCTCCGAACGCCGGACGCGGTCAGCACCGACGCCACAGAGCTCCTGCCACGGCCGCCCGCGACAGTGCTGCTCCGATCGTTCCACTGGCCGTGGCACGAACTGACAGAGCAGTCATTCTCCGTGCTCCTACGGAACTTCGGCACTTGGTACGAGCAGCACAGCGCGCCTGAATCCACGCAACTCGGGTTGTTCAGCACGCTCGTCTGCGCACACCGGCAAGCTGGCTACGTCACGCTGAACGTTCACCTGGACGGCACGGATCCGAACGCGGAACGCACCTTGGCCGAACACCTGTCGGCGATCAACGCCCAGGTCGGCGTGACTCCAGCCGAAGGGCTGCGGGAAACCCTGCCGTGGTTGCGATCGACCCAGGTCGCCGGGGCGATCGCCGAAGGCGGCGAACCGGGCAGGCAGCGGACCAAGGTCAAGGCCGCCTACTTGCGCACCGGGCTGTCCGAACCTCAACTAGCCACGGTTTACCGGCGGCTGACCGTCTCCGGATACGACAATCCTGCAGCGGCGCTGTTGCTGCTCGGTTACGGCGGTATGGCGAATGCCGTGGCTCCGTCGGCCACCGCACTCGCTCAGCGCGACTCGGTTCTCAAAGCGCTGTTCGTCACGAACTGGTCGGAGCCCGCCGAGGACGAGCGGCATCTGACCTGGATTCGCGGTTTCTACCGCGAGATGTACGCCGAAACCGGCGGAGTTCCGGTGCCAGGTACCCGTGTCGACGGCTCCTACATCAACTACCCGGACACCGACTTGGCCGATCCATTGTGGAACACCTCCGGAGTTGCCTGGCACGACCTGTACTACAAGGACAACTACCCGCGGCTGCAGCGGGCCAAAGCGCGGTGGGATCCGCAGAACATCTTCCAGCACGGCCTGTCGATCAAACCGCCGGCACGGCTTTCACCCGGTCAGCCATGAGGAGCTCATCACGATGTCCGCAACGCACGAGATCGAAACCGTGGAACGCATTATCCTCGCCGCCGGTTCCAGTGCGGCGAGCCTGGCCGACCTGACCACCGAACTCGGACTGGCCAGGATCGCACCCCTGCTGATCGAGGAGATCCTCTTCCGCGCGGGACCGGCCCCCGACATCGAACGGACCGAGGTCGCGGTCCAGATCACCCACAAAGGCGAGACCGTTGACTTCGTCCTGACGCTACAGTCCGGTGAGCTGATCACGGCCGAGCAACGACCGGTCGGAGACGTCCCGCTGCGGATCGGTTACGAGCTCACCGATCTCATCGCCGAGTTGTTCGGTCCAGGAACTCCCAGGGCCGTCGGCGCCAGGAGCACCAACTTCCTCCGAACCACCACATCCGGTTCGATACCCGGCCCGTCCGAACTGTCCGATGGCTTCCAGGCCATCTCCGCAGTGGTCGCCGGCTGCGGGCACCGACGTCCCGACCTCAACCTGCTCGCCTCCCACTACCGCACGGACAAGTGGGGCGGCCTGCACTGGTTCACCACGCTGTACGAGCGACATCTCGGCGAGTTCCGTGATCGCCCGGTGCGCATCCTGGAGATCGGTGTCGGGGGCTACAACTTCGACGGTGGCGGCGGCGAATCCCTGAAGATGTGGAAGCGCTACTTCCACCGCGGCCTCGTGTTCGGGATGGACGTTTTCGACAAGTCCTTCCTCGACCAGCAAAGGCTCTGCACCGTCCGCGCCGACCAGAGCAAGCCCGAAGAGCTGGCCGCCGTTGACGACAAGTACGGACCGTTCGACATCATCATCGATGACGGCAGCCACATCAACGGACACGTGCGCACGTCCCTGGAAACGCTGTTCCCCCGGTTGCGCAGCGGTGGCGTATACGTGATCGAGGATCTGTGGACGACCTATGCTCCCGGATTCGGCGGGCAGGCGCAGTGCCCGGCCGCGCCCGGCACCACGGTCAGCCTGCTCAAGAACCTGTTGGAAGGCGTTCAGCACGAGGAGCATCCGCATGCGGGCTCGTACGAGCCGAGCTACCTGGAACGCAATTTGGTCGGCCTCCACATCTACCACAACATCGCGTTCCTGGAGAAAGGCGTCAACGCCGAAGGCGGCGTTCCTGCTTGGGTGCCAAGGAGTCTGGACGACATATTGCACCTGGCCGACGTGAACAGCGCGGAGGACAAGTGAACAGCAGAGGGGCGAACACACAGGCATTTCCGACCGCGGATCAGGTGGAGTCCATCTTCGATGCGTTGGCGCACGGGCGTCCCCTGCACCACGGTTACTGGACGGGCGGGTATCGGGAGGATGCCGGGGCCACACCGTGGTCGGATGCTGCCGACCAACTGACCGACCTGTTCATCGACAAGGCCGCACTCCGCCCCGGAGCGCACCTGTTCGACCTGGGCTGCGGCAATGGTCAGCCCGTAGTCCGCGCGGCACGCGCCAGCGGCGTTCGAGTCACCGGAATCACCGTGAACCCCCAGCATCTCGCCGCCGCCACCAGGCTCGCCAACGAGACCGGACTGGCCCGCAGTCTTCGGTTCGATCTAGTCGACGGCGCCCAGCTGCCCTACCCGGACGGTTTCTTTCAGGCCGCCTGGGCGATGCAGTCCGTGGTGCAGATCGTGGACCAGGCCGCCGCGATCCGCGAGGTCCACCGAGTCCTGGAACCCGGCGGCCGGTTCGTTCTCGGAGACATCATCACCCGTGTTCGACTCCCGGAAGAGTACGCGGCGGTTTGGACGGGCACGACCGCCCATACCTTGAACAGCCTCACCGCGCTGGTGAGCGAAGCCGGATTCGAGATTCTCGAAGTCACCGACCTCACGGCGCAGACCAGGTGCATGGTCTCCTGGTACGTCGACGAGTTGCTCCGGAAACTCGATGAGCTCGCCGGCGTCGAGCCTGCGGCTGTCGGCACCTACCAGCAACGCTACTTGGGAGACATCGCGGCGAAACACGGACCGGGACCAGCACAGCTGATCGCCGCGGTTGCGGAATACCGGAAACATCCGGATTACGCCAGAAACGAGGAAAGCATGGGTTACATGCTCCTGCAGGCTCGAAAGAAGCAGTCCTGATGGCCTCCGAGCACGCCAGCCTGGTCGGCGACGATCTGCGGGCACCCGCGGACGATCCCTTCTACCGACCGCCGACACCGCTACCGCCGGGTGTCCCGGGCACGCTCATCAGGGCCCGGCCCGTCTCGGCACTGCGCGGCGCGGGCGAACCCGTCGCAGCCAAGGCCTGGCAAATCCTCTACCGGTCCAACTCCGCCCTTGGCATGCCGAACGCCGTCTCCGGCACCGTTCTGGTGCCGAACATCTCGTGGCCGGGTGAAGATCGCCCCATCATCACTTTCGCAGTGGGCACCCACGGCCTCGGTAGCCAAGCTGCCCCGTCCTACCTGCTCCGAACCGGAACCGAGCCGGAGACCGAGCTGATCGCCGTGGCGCTCGACCGCGGGTGGGCCGTGGTCATCACCGACTACGAGGGCCTCGGTACTCCTGGAACCCACACCTACACCGTCGGCAGGGCGCAGGGACACGCCATGCTCGATGCCGCCCGCGCTGCGCAACGGCTACCGGGCTCCGGCCTGGCGACCGACTGCCCGGTCGGCATCTGGGGCTATGCGCAGGGTGGGCAAGCGTCGGCCTTCGCCGGCGAACTGCACCCCACCTACGCACCTGAACTGCGAATCCGCGCTGCGGCCGCAGGTGCGGTGCCGATCGATCTGCTGGACATCATCCACCGAAATGACGGGGTGTTCACCGGGCCGGTGCTGGCCGGCCTGGTCGGGCATGCCTCCGCCTACCCCGATCTGCCATTCGACGAGCTGCTCACCGAAGCGGGTCGTATCGCCGTTGATGAAGTGCGCGAGCTCGGCGCACCGGAGCTCGTCACCCGCTTCCTCGGCCGCGAGCTGAGCGACTTCCTCGACACTTCCGGCCTTTTCGAGCAACCTCGATGGCGAGCACGACTGGCAGAAAGCGTCGTAGGTCGGAATTGCGGTCCGGTGGTCCCCACGCTCGTCTACCACAGCACGGACGACGAGATCGTTCCTTTCGCATTCGGCGAGCGGCTCCGGGACAGCTACCGCTCGGCGGGTACGCCGGTGCGGTGGCATCCGCTCTCCGGATTGGCTCACTTTCCCGCCGCCCTGGCCAGCTCGCGAGTGGTCGTCTCGTGGTTCGACGAGCACTTCTCCGAGCCGTCCGCGATCAGCGGTCCGCGAGATGCCGGGTGAGCGGATGGCGGTGAGCCTCTCCAGGGGCTTCGCCGCCAGCTTCCGGACGCCCGGTCAGGCTTCGAGGCGAACAGCTACCCGCAGATGCCGGGCGGCTAGGTGGACCCGCACCGGCAGGCCTGACCGATCGCCTCCACCAGCGCGGCCTGCTGGATCATCGATTCGCCCGAATCTCCGGCCACCACAGGGTCGTCCACGCCTGCTTCTGCTCTGATGTCGCGTGCAAAGGCAGTGACCGTCTTGCGAACCTGATCTTCCGCTGGCAAGGACAACTCGTCGACAACGCCCTTCCGCTCGATTCGGATCACGGCCTGCCACTCGGCGGGCGGCGTGAACGCCCGGTCGACGACGATTCGCCCACGACTCCCCCACAGCTCGTACGCGCTGCGGTAGTGGTGCACGAAACCGTATCCGAGGTGAGCAACGGTGCCGCCTTCCGATTGGAGCAGCACGCTGCCCGACAAGTCGACGCCCAACTCCTGAGCCTCGTGCGAGCTTGCGCCGAGAACCGTGAGCGGTCCGAGGAGAAAGTGCCGAGCGGCACGGGCTGGATAGACACCGATGTCCAGCAACGCTCCGCCACCGAGTTCGGTGCGATAACGGATGTCCGTGTCGGGAAGCGGCGGAATTCCGAACACGGCGGTGAACTCCCGGAGCTCACCGATCTCCCCGGATTGCGCCAGGTCGCGGACCACGTCGTGCCGGCCGTGGTGGAGGAACAGGTAATTCTCCCGCAGCAGCAAATTCTTCCTCCTGGCCAGCCCGACCAGGCGAGCGGTGTCGGACGCCGACGTCGTCAGCGGTTTCTCGGCAAGCACGTGTTTGTCTGCCTCAAGCGCCTTGCCGATCCACTCTGCATGCATGCCAGGAGGCAACGGCACGTAGACGGCATCGATGTCCGGCCGCTCCAGGAGCCGCTGGTAACCCAGCACCGCCTCGCATTCGAATCGCGCTGCGAACCGTTCGGCTTTCGCCGGATCACGGCTCGCGACCGCCACCACCTCTGTTTCGGCCACGTCGCACATCGCGGGCAGCATCCGTCGCCACGCGAAGGAGGCACACCCGAGCACACCGATGCGCACCGGCTTTCGCATCGAGCTGGTCATCGCCCCAACGCCCACAAGCTATGCAGGGAGGCAACCAAGCTGCGCGCCTGGATGTTCAAGAAGTGGGTGCTCCGGAGCAGCTCGCCCAACTGTCCCAAAGTCATCCACCGGAAGTCGCTGGGAGGTCGTGCCGCGAAGTCCTCATGCACCTCGATAATCCGATACCTGTTCTGCGCCTGGTAGAATCGACCGCCTTCTTCGGACAGGATCGATTCGTACCGCACGGTTCCGGGATCGGCAGTGAGCACGTCGTCCAAGAACGGCGGCCAGTCGTTCGACGGGGTGCTTTGGTAGTTGGCCACACTGCACTGGACCGTGGGAGCGATTTCCGCAGTCCACTTATACCCAGCCTCCACCCGAGCGTGGACCAAACCGCGCAGCACTCCGCCGATCCGCTTGACCAACAGTGCGATCTCACCTTGTTCTCGTGGTTCGATCATCGGCTGCGTCCAGCTGGTGACCTCACGATTGGTCGCGGACACCGACACCGCAATCACCGCGAAGTACTTGCCGTCCTGGTGGGCGATCTCGGTATCGGTTCGATACCACTTGTCAACCCTGCTCAGCGGAACGCGCGTTGCCCGCAAGCTGTAGCGGGCCTTGGCTTCCTCGAACCAACCGACCGCCTCGGAGATACTCGACGAATCGATGCCGTGCGAGAGCGACCTGGCCACCGCCTGCCGGAAGGGCTCCTCCGAGGCGGCTAGTTCGGGTCCGGTGGCGGAATCGTGGAATGGGATGCAAGACAGCACCGTCCGGGTGTCCATGTTGACGATGTTGTCGTGACGAAGGAGAGCCAGCACCTGGCCGAGGGTCAACCAGCAGAAGTCGGGCAGGACTTGCACTTCCTCGTGGACTTCCACCACCATGTTCCGGTTGCGCTTCCGGTAGAACCAGGACCCCTGTTCAGACTGGAGCACGTCTACCAGCACTCTGCCGCGGCCTCGCCCGAGGAAGTAGTCCACATAGGGCGGAATGCTGCCACGGTGTGCCTGCGTGTAGTTGCTCCGAGTTGCCTGAACCGTCGGCGAGAGCTGCAGGACGTTGACGTTGCCCGGTTCCATCTTGGCTGACATGAGGCAGTGCAGCACGCCGTCGATCTCCTTGACGAGAATGCCGAGGATGCCTACTTCAGCCTGGTTGATGATCGGTTGGTGCCAGCTGGGTGCCGCGCCATAGTTGGTCTCGACCTGCAGGCCTTCTACCGTGAAGAACCTGCCGTCAGCATGAACCAGGTTCTCCGTGCTGGCATCGAATTTCCATTTCGACAGGCGGTCGAACGGGATGCGACTGGTCTCGAAGCTGTTCTCGCCCAGCCGATCGGCGAGCCAGCAGTGGAACTCCGTGGTCGGAATCATGCCATTGCAAGCTCTCAGCGCAGAGTCGACGAACCGCCGCGTGTTGTTGCTGCCGAGCGGCGCAGCAGCACTTGCCTCAGCTTCGACAGAACTGCTCATGCCCAATCCCTCACTGCCGTGACGATGTGCACGCCGGCTCCCAGGGCGTCGCGGTCTGGTCCAGCGGCCTGGCGAGGATCATCGAAGCGATCCGCCCGTAAGGACCGCGAGCACCTCGTCCTGGCGTTCGGTCATGAAGAAATGCCCGCCGCAGAAGACACGGACGTCGGGAACGTTCTCGGTGTGCTCTCGCCAGGCTTCCGCCTCATCCAAGGTGACGTTCGGCTCGGCATCTACCACCAGCACGGTCATCGGGCAACCCACCTTCGCTCCTGGTGCACAGCGGTAGGTCTCGACCGCGCGGTAGTCGTTGCTCAGCGGGCGCCACGATCTTCGTCGGAAATCGGTTGGAGCGCAAACCTCTGGGGAGATCAACACTCCATTGGGCGATTCTGGACGAGAATCTGACTTCGGGACTCGCCCTGGCGTCGTCCGGGTCACGGCGGAATCCGAGTCGACGCAACAGCGATGAACACCTGCCAAACCCCGGCGTTCATGTTTCCGGCCATACGTTGCTCACGGATGGCCATCGGACTGCCCAGTGCGGCGGTTCTCACGTTCGGCAACTAGCTTTTCCAGACGTGGAACGATGTCGTGCGGGCTGGGACTTTCGTCGATTTCACGGCGGATCAGCGCCGCGTTGGCAGCGAACGACGGCTCGTCGAGCAGGCGGGTCAGCTGACGTCGCACGTCGTCTTCGGTAAACGTCGCGCGGTCGAGGACCAGACCGGCTCCCCGATCGGCGAGGAGTTCCGCCCTACGAGATTCGTCCCAGAAGGTCCCAGGGAGAATCAACTGCGGTACGCCGTTGACCGTGGCGGTTTCCTGCGTCGTCGTCGAGCCATGATGGATGATCACCGAACACGACTCCAGCAGTTCGTTGAGCGGTACGTATTCGTGGACCCGGACGTTCGAGGGCAACTCCCCCATCTCCCGTACTTCGTCGTCAGACAAGGTGGCGATCACCTCGACGTCGAGCCTGGCCGCGCCGCGCAACAACCTTTCCACCATTGCTTGTTCCTGGTCACTTTGCTCCCCGTACTGTTCGGTCACCCTGCTCAGCCGCCGCTTGGTCAGCCCGCGCGTGATGCAGACGCGCGGCTTCGCCGGGCGTTCGCGCAACCACTCCGGCACCACCGCCGGACCGTTGTACGGCACGAAGCGCATCGAGATGTAGTCCAAGTCCACAGGCAGGCGCATCCAGGATGGAATCGGATCTATGGTCGCTTGGCCCGTCACGATCTCTTCATCGAACGTGGCTCCGAACTTGGCGAGCTTCGCTCCCAGCCACGTCCCGAGCGGGTCGACGCGCTGCTCAGGCGGCTTCGATTCCTGGTATTCGAGGAAACCGGACCGCAGCCACCCCGAAACATCGAGGGCGACGAGCATCCGCACGTGTCGTGCGCCGAGCGCTCGCGCCACAACTGGCCCCGAACACACCATAGCGTCCCACACAACGAGATCAGGCTGCCATTTCTCGGCGAACCCCATGAGATCGTCCAGCGATCGGTCATCCACAAGGTGGAGTTGCTCCACGGCGTCGGTGTCTCTGCCGGAGTTGATTGACAGCAGCTCGTCGAAGAGTTCCGGATGCCGCCCCTTCTCGTCGAACGAGACCCCACTGCCGAGAACGAGTTCGTTCTTGGCAGCCAAGGAGATGAGGTCGAGATCGTCGCCGACGGGAACCGCGGTGAGTCCTGCTCCGGTGACCATCGACACCATATTCGGGCAGATGGCGACACGGACCTCGTGCCCCGCGGCACGCAACGCCCACGCCAACGGCACCATGTTGAAGAAGTGCGAACTCGCCGGCAGCGGGGTGAACAGGACACGCATGAACTCTCCGATCGCAATTGAACACCCGGGAAAACATGCCAAGAATCACAGAACTCTCTGATATCCCCCGGGAAACGCCGCTTTCGCAAGCCAAATCTTAGGCCTTCCAGGTGATGGTAGCGATCTTGACAAGCGCAAGCAGGTCGTTCCCGCTAGCCTGGGCTCTACCGAGTCGGGTGTGCCGGGTAGATCGAGGAGTTCTGAGTCAACGAGCGCTTCTCCTTGCTCCGCTGTCCTGATGTCCCGCACCGCATCGAACCAGGGCAGGAAGGTGTAAGGCTCCGAGACAGCACACTGTCCCGCTGGGACGTCATAACGCGATTCGCCACGGGCATCGCTCATCTCCTGAAGGCAAGGCGCGAAGACTGATCGTCGCCTGCATGCAGAGCCGGAAAACCAGAGCGCTGGGGAAAGGGCGCGCCAGAGTGACTTCGTGTGACGACACTTGCGCTACCGCTACTGAGATGGTGCCGGATGCCAAGGACCGGATATTGGCATCCGTACGCGATTACCACCACGAACAGGAATCCCCGACCTTCGTGGCTGGATCGACACCGATCCGGCCATCGGGCGCCGTGCTCGACGAGGACGACCGGGTGGCACTGGTGGAAGCGGCGCTGGAGCTCCGGATCGCCGCGGGCGGGAATGCACGGCGATTCGAGAGCGAGTTCGCCCGCTTCTTCGGCCTCCGCAAGGCTCATCTCGTCAACTCCGGTTCGTCGGCCAATCTCCTGGCGCTGAGTTCGCTTACCTCCCCCAAACTCGGCGAGGCACGACTCCGGCCCGGCGACGAAGTGATCACTGCGGCGGTCGGCTTTCCCACGACCATCAATCCAGCGGTCCAAAACGGACTCGTCCCGGTGTTCGTCGACGTGGAACTGGGCACCTACAACGCAACGCCGGACCGCATCAAGGCCGCCGTCACGGAACGGACGCGAGCCATCATGCTGGCGCACACCCTGGGTAACCCCTTCGCCGCTGACGAAATCGCAGAGATCGCAAGAGAGCACGAGCTGTTCCTCGTCGAAGACAACTGTGATGCGGTGGGATCCACCTACCGGGGACGGCTGACCGGAACCTTCGGCGACCTGACGACGGTCAGCTTCTATCCTGCCCATCACATCACCAGCGGTGAGGGTGGCTGCGTGTTGACCGGCAGCCTGGAGTTGGCTCGCATCATCGAGTCGCTGCGTGACTGGGGACGGGATTGCTGGTGCGAGCCCGGCGTGGACAACACCTGCCGCAAGAGGTTTGACTACCACCTCGGTACTCTTCCACCGGGCTACGACCACAAGTACACGTTCTCCCACGTCGGTTACAACCTCAAGACCACCGACCTGCAGGCCGCACTTGCGCTGAGCCAGTTGAGCAAGATTTCCGCATTCGGGTCGGCACGCCGCCATAACTGGCGACGGTTGCGCGAAGGGCTGTCCGGGTTGCCGGGCCTGCTGCTGCCGGTAGCCACACCGCACAGCGACCCGAGCTGGTTCGGGTTTGCGATCACCATCAGTGCGGACGCCGGGTTCACCCGTGCCGCCCTGGTGAACTTCCTGGAGTCCCGCAACATCGGCACCCGACTGCTGTTCGGCGGTAACATCACCCGGCACCCGGCCTTCGAGCATGTGCGGTACCGGATTGCCGACGCGCTCACCAACAGCGACATCGTCACCGACCGGACCTTCTGGGTTGGCGTCTACCCAGGCATAACGGACCAAATGATCGACTACGTCGTCGAATCAATCGCTGAATTCGTGGCCAAGAATTCCTAGCATCCAGCATGGCGGCATCTCGGAGGATTTCAGCAACGTGATCAACCTGCACCAGCCGATCCTGGGCACCGAAGAACTCGACGCGATCGCGGAGGTGTTCGCCTCCAACTGGATCGGGCTCGGGCCGCGCACCCGGACGTTCGAGGCCGAATTCGCCCACCACCTGGGAGTGGATCCCGAACAGGTTGTGTTCCTCAACTCGGGGACTGCCGCGCTGTTCCTTACCGTGCAGGTGCTCGACCTCGGCCCAGGCGACGACGTGGTACTTCCTTCGATAAGCTTCGTGGCGGCGGCCAACGCCATCGCATCCTCCGGTGCCCGCCCGGTGTTCTGCGACGTCGACCCCCGGACGTTGAACCCCACGCTGGATGATGTGGCGAAGGCCATCACGCCGGCGACCAAGGCCGTATTGCTGCTCCACTATGGAGGATCCCCGGGAGAAGTCACCGCGATCACCGATTTCTGTCGTGAAAAGGGCCTCGTGCTCATCGAGGACACCGCCTGTGCGGTGGCGTCGTCCGTGCACGGCACCTCTTGCGGAACCTTTGGTGACCTGGCCACCTGGAGTTTCGATGCGATGAAGATCCTGGTCACCGGGGATGGGGGCATGTTCTACGCGGCGGATCCGGAGCTGGCGCACCGTGCAAGACGACTCGCCTACCACGGTCTTGAGCAGATGAGCGGATTCGATTCGGCCAAGTCTTCCAACCGCTGGTGGGATATTCGCGTCGAAGACATCGGCCAGCGGCTGATCGGGAACGACATGACGGCGGTGCTTGGCAGCGTGCAGCTGCGCAAACTGCCAGAATTCATCAGCAGGCGTAGAGAAATCGCTACGCAGTACGACCGGTTGCTTTCCGATGTGCCGGGTGTCCTCCTACCGCCGACGCTACCGGATGGGCACGTCTCGTCACACTACTTCTACTGGGTCCAGCTGGCTCCGGAGATCCGCGACCAGGTGGCGCAACAAATGCTGGAACGCGGCATCTACACGAGCTACCGCTACCCGCCCCTGCACAAGGTGCCCATCTACCGCGCGGACTGCGAGCTGCCTTCTGCGGAGCAAGCCTGCCGCAGAACACTCCTGCTACCACTTCACCCAAGCCTTGACGACGCCGAGGTGCGCACGGTGGCTGACGAGTTCCAGAAGGCCGTCGAGCACCACATCAGCCAAATATCACCACTCCGAAAGTGAGGATTTCGCGCGTGAGCGACACATTCGCAGAAACCTCCTCGGTATACAGCCCAGACCATGCCGACATCTACGACGCGATCCACTCCGCGCGTGGCCGGGACTGGGCAACCGAGGCCGAGGAGATAGTCCAGCTCGTACGGACCAGGCTGCCCGAAGCACAGTCCCTACTCGACGTCGCCTGTGGGACCGGGGCGCACCTAGAGCGGTTCCGTGCCGAATACGCGAAGGTCGCGGGGCTTGAACTGTCAGATGCGATGCGGGAGATCGCGATCAGACGAGTCCCTGAGGTACCGATTCACATCGGTGACATCCGCGATTTCGACCTCGGCGAGCCATTCGACGTCATCACTTGCCTGTGCTTTACCGCGGCTTACATGCGGACCGTTGACGACCTGCGACGCGTGACGCGGAACATGGCCCGGCACCTGGCCCCTGGCGGAGTCGCGGTCATCGAACCCTGGTGGTTTCCCGACAAGTTCATCGACGGGTTCGTCACCGGAGCCGTCGCGCACCACGGCGAGCGGGTGATCAGCCGGCTATCGCACTCGGTCCTGGAGGGCCGTACGAGCCGGATGACCGTCCGCTACACAGTCGCCGAACCCACCGGCATCCGGGATTTCACAGAGTTTGAAATTCTCTCGCTGTTCACTGAGGACGAGTACACCGCCGCGCTCGAAGACGCAGGAATCCGCGCGGAATACCTTCCTGGAGCACCGAACGGCCGAGGCCTGTTCGTCGGAATCCGCAACTGAGCCCGGAACAACGACGCAGGACCTGGCTGGGCAGGCCCCGGACTCACTCGACCGATAAGCCGACGGGACCCCCGGGATCACTTCGATCGTCCCGATGCCGGCAAGCTTCTGACCGTCGTGATCTAGGTGCCAACCAGGTCGACGAAGCCCTGGCCCTGGCGACGATCGTCGGCGAGTTCGCCGAGGACGAACTCGCCTCGCCCTGCGACCACCTCGCCGCAGCTGTTCCGGCAGATGTTGTGATCCGAGCCGACGAGAACCACTCGGTTCAGCCCGGCACCTGCGGCTGGGAGGTGTTCGGCTCCTGAGCAGCCCCAAAGTACCGGCCATCGGCGAAGAACTCGTCCGGCTCCCGCGTCGGATGCGCCTGCCCTACCTACGCAAAGCCGCATCCGACGTGCTGGCAACCGCCCGCGCCAATCGCTGACGTGATCGCCCTTCTCGATCTCCGGCGATCGCAGCATTCGTTGCGTGGTCGCTGCGGACACGGCCTCGTCGGCGCATTGGCGGTGGATCTCGTCGAGGCATCACGACAGGAAGCGGAAGTGCCCGATGCGGTTGGCCCTGATCAGCACGTTGATGGAAAGGTTTCGCTGAGCCAGCCGTCGCGAATACTCCAACACCGCAGCAGGACCCGGCGAATTTTCCAACGGAATCTCGTATTCGAGAATATGCGGCAATCTGGCGAAATTTTCCTCAACACTCGTCCGTAGAATGCTGAGGGCGATCTCATCGGCTCGCAACTGCGGAGCCTCGGAAATCAGGTGCGTGTAGACGTCCCGGCTGACTTCCGAGACGCACGACGCGACTCTCGATGCCACGGCCGCTGTAGCTTCGAGGAATCGAGGCTGTCCGTGGCCGTGACACGACGGTACTGCGGCGGGAGCAGAAGCAGCGCTTCCTGAGCCGATGGCGCGCCTGGAGAAGATCAGCACTTCGGCCTGACCGAGCCGGCGCACGGCACCGACGTGGTCCAGCTGGAGCTCGGAGACGCAGCGTGGCGGAGTTTCAGGTGTTCAGCGCCGCCAGGTCCAGCGGCCGGCTGCCTGGCGTGCGGCGCTTCGGGAGAACCAAGCCACTACAGGTTGTGCGAGAGCAGCCGGCTCAGCACCTCGTCGACGTTCATCCACCGGTGTTCATCACCGGGTGCGACCACGTCGTAAGTGTCGTTCACGAAGTCCGCAAGCTGATCAGCATTCACCTCGAAGGAGGCCTGCCCCGACGGCGAGCTCAACTTGATCACGACCACACCCGAAGAGTCCAGTATGGGGCCGATTCGCACATCGCCTTCGCCTGCCTCGGCGATCAGCCCGTCGGCCAGCAGGTCGCGGGCGATCACCCAATCCACCTGACCGTCCGTGCCCACGTTGAACTTCATGGAGATCTCGTACGGATTGCGGCTGTCGTACCGCAGCTCCACACCAACCGGCGCGATCACTCCCGCCGGGGCTACCAGGTTGAAGGTCATGGTGGCGAGCACCGTGCCGTGATCGTTTGCCATCATGTCCGCACTCCCAAGCCTCGGCTTTGCTTCCGAGATGAAGCATGCCCAACCCGGGTACATACCTTCTTCACGAAGTCTTCAGACCCTGGTGGCAGTCCCCCTCGGGCTCCCCGCGAGGAACCTTCACTCACACTGAACCCACGGGACACTCTGGGCCCGGAACTCCCGAAGCTGACCCAAGGTGCAAAGCAACCGGCGAGTAGCTTTTCGCTGCGCCAGTCAATCAATGACGGCTCCGGGAATGTCTCGTGACAATGCTAGGGGTCCCGTAGTACTCGCCGAAAATGGGACGGATACGGGCTGACCAGCAGGAACGCGGTCAGGCGGTCTGGTCCTCGGGAAAGAATCGGGCGGGTTTGTCTGGCGAGATGGTGGCGGCGCCGAGCGGGACGGTCACCGCCGCACTGGTCACCCACCTGCACCGGGACCACACCGACGCGGCCGCGCTCGCGGCCGCGCTGACGCCGGGGGCACCGGTGCTCCGACCCGCGCCCGGCCACGGCGACGACGTGGACAACGTGACGACACTGCTGGCCGAGCGCGAACTGGCCCTGCACCGACTGGCGGCCGAGGTCGTGGATGCCTGGTCCACCCGCGACCTCGGGCCGTTCCGCGTCACCGCGGTCCCCGCCGTCGACGGGCTGGGTGCCCGCAGCTGAACTGGGTGGTGCAGGCCGACGGGCAGCGGGTCTTCCACGGCGGCGACACGATGTTCCACGGCTACTGGTGGCTCATCGCGCGCCGGTTCAGCCCGTTCGACGCGGTGTTCCTGCCCGCCAACGGCGCGGTGGTCGACGCGCCACACCTCCAGCCGCCGAGCCCGCTGCCAGCCGCGATGGACCCGAGGCAGGCCGCCGCAGCCGCAGAGATCCTCGACGCCCGGTACGCAGTGCCGATGCACTACGAGGCGGAGCAGCCGGACAAGATCGCGGGCTACGTCGAGGTCTCCGACCCGGAGAATGAGTTCCGCACGCACGCCGGACACCGCGCACACGTGCTGCCCATCGAGGAATGGCTGGACCTGGCCACTCCGCCGCGCCAACGGGCTCAGGTCGCAACAGAACATAGATCCGATGGATGGTCCGGAATCGCGTGGGAATCGGTTGCTCCAAGGCACACTCCGGTTGTAGCGGCGTCAATCACAAGATTCAGCATCCATTACTGCGGGAAACCACGATCGAATGCGACACTCCGAGCTGAGCCGAACCCACGGGTCCAGTCCTGGTCCTGGGCGGGACGGACCTTTGGTTTCACGCCGAACCCTCACTTGCGCTGAACCCAGCGGCCGAAGCGGCCCGATAGCAGACACCGGAAACCAGCGCTTAGCTCGGGAACGCTCGCTGCGGACCGGGTCCAGAGGCGAGCGGTCGGCTGGTGCTGAGTTCGGGGACGTTGTAGATCGTCGAGCGGAAGACGCACCGCACGCTTGAGCTTGAACGGCGCAGCACGCGACCCTCCCGAGATACCGGTTATGCGTGGTCAGATCAACACTGACCATTGTGCACCTTTAGTCGCATATGTCCGGTCACAATCGATCTGATGCGGAGCCGTCGCGCTGCTCTCTTGGGAGCTTTGGCCTGCGGTGCATCAGATCGACTGAGACCAGCCGCAGACCGGCCGTCTCGCTCTACCCGATGCACGTGCAAGCCCGACCCTCGGTCATGCCTGAACCGTGCGGTGGCGACGGATACGGCGCGACCCGGAACTACCGAGCCAGGCCGGTCCGACACGGCCAGCTGATCTCCGCAGCACGTACCTACAGATAGATACGCAGCTGGCTACGTAGTGCCACCGATGTCTGCGTATCGGGGGACTAAAGACACTGATGGCAACCCGATAAGCAGATCCGTCCAAGGCCAAACCATGCTCCCCCTTTCCCACACCGACCGAATCGAACCGGATTCGCCGCGCCCCCGACGTTCGTCGCGCCCCTCCCGGCCGAGCGCCACAGAGGTACTACGGTACGGCGAGCGCTACGCGGACCTCCGTGACCAGCACCTCGCACACACCTTGATCATCGAGGATGCGGGTGAAGAACGCGAGGAGATTTCGGCTCACGAGCGCATCACCTGCCACGTTCACCGTCGCTGGGCACACGAATGCATTGCCTCGCCGATGCACGTCATCCCCGTCACAGGGCACCGCTGGTGCCGCCCCTGCGAGGCCGAGGCATCCGTCGCGGTCGACGAGGTGACCAGATCGGTGACCGTAGTGTGCACGCGGTGCCGCCAGACCCCCGAGACCGCGGCGACTCGGCAGATCACCCGGACCTGCCGAGCCAGCCTGGCCGCTGCGCACGAAAGCCGCCGAGCCCGTGTGCAGGCCCAGAACACCGCCTCGGCGGCGGCCTGAACGATCACCTCGACGCCCAACAACCCAGTCATCACCACCATCACCAGCGCCGAACGGCCACACCGAACCCGCACCACGATCAACCCGGCTCTGCTCGCCCGATCCGACGAACGCCTCACCGACCAGGTCGTTTCCGTGGCCCGCCGCCACGAGTTCGGCACCACCGGCAGCCTGCCCCAAGGCCGCCACTAGACCCCGTCCCGGCCGCTACGACCTCGCAGTTCATCGCCGGCCCCGGCTCGGTTGGTACTGGCCGAGTCCCCCGAAAAACCGGGCATCGGCGGAATTGGCGATCTACGAAACCAGGCCTTCTACCAGGCTGCCGCGATGCTGCTAACCCGGATGGCCAGCGAACCGGCGGGCCCCTCTCGGCGGCATCGCGCAGAGCGTCGCTCGCGAGGTCCACGCTCGGGCCGCGTGCCTGGGCACCCCTTAGCCGAACAGCATGCTGACGACGGTTGCCACGCCGTTGTTGACCGCGTGAACGATCACACCTGGCCACACCGACTTGGTGCGCACCAGGAGAAGGCCATTGATCGCGCCGAAGACGATCGCCGGAATGAGGGTCAGGTTGATGCCCGGTTGATGCCGTGGGCCAAGACGAAGATGACGGTGCTGCCAACGACACTCACCCGTGTGCCGTATCTGCCGAGCGCGATTACGCCTCGGGACGAAAAGCGTTGGAGACAAAGGTGATCACCGCCGACGCCAAACACGCCAGCAGCGCCTTCATCGCCGAAGTCGAGGCCGCCGGGGCGTTCTGGCTCCTACCGGTCAAGGGCAACCGACCCAGTACACATCAGCGGCTGAAAACCCTGCCGTGGAACCACACCCGGATAGACGCCGACGACCGCACCCGGGGAGCGGACGGACCGAGACCCGCAGCCTGAAAGTCCTTGCCCTCGACAATGAACTGCGATCAAAGCTACTCCGAGCCCCGCAGGCCATCCAGATCCGGCGCTGGCGCCGACCGAAAGGAAAACCCGCTGCCGTCGAAACGGTCCACTACCTCACCAACCTGCCACCGGCCGACGCCGGCCCGGAGAAGCTGGGCAAACTCATCCCCGGACACTCGGGCATTGAAGGGCGACTCCACCTCGTCCGCGACGCCGCCTACAACGAAGATCACCGCGCCCGCACCGGCAACGCACCCCAAAACCTCGCCGTCCTCCGCAACACCGCCATCACCCCGCACCGCCAGAACGGAGCCACCGGAATCCAACCCGCCCTTGGCGCCGGCAACCGCAAACCCGAACGACTCCTCGACCTACTCCCCGAAACCACCTAAACCGGACAGGTCAACTTTGCACACGCCCCGGTGCGGAGCGGATGTGGCGTTCGCTCCACACCGGAGATCATTTGGGGGCTTCCGCGTGGGCGCTTGTTAACGCCCAGCTCCCGGCCCAACCGGGCGATCGGCCGGACCGTCTCCCGGACGATCCGGACCGCGCCCCTCCCGGAACTCCCAACCTAAATGACGGAGCGCGGCAATTGTGGCGCCTTGAGCGCAAAGTCCAGGGCGCCCAATCGTCGCTGGCCGGGATCATTGATTTCGCAGGCGAATGTGGAAGATGGGCCTGACCAGCGCACCGAGAGAGATTGAAGCCGACGTCAGAAACGAAGCCCGCAAGCTCGCGCAGTCCCGATCCCGCCAGTTGGCCGGCACCGGGACGAAATCCCCCGGTGCGCACGCGCGCTTCAACGATCTGGAGGCCACCGCACGACTGGAAGGTTCCGGGCAGGCTCGCGATCTTCGCAGACGCGTCCTGTTAGGTCCACCGTCCGGTGCCGTGGGTTTCGGCCGTTGCCGTGATCTCCTGCAGTAGGGCGAGGCGGCGGACCTTGCCGGTTCCGGTGCGTGGGATCTGATCCCAAGTCAGGGCTATCGGCGCTTGGAGTGGCAGAAGGTCGTGGGCCGCTCTCAGCCAGCTCGCTTCATCGAGCTCGCCGTCGGCGGTGACGACGACCGGCAGCGGCGCCTTCCCGGGTTGCCCGAGGACCACGCACTCCAGCGCCTGTGGTAGCCGTTCCTCCAAGATGTCTTCGACACGCAAACAACTCAGCTCCGGCACCATGTCGACCTCGCGGTCGAGCAAATCCACGCTGCCATCCCGGTTGCGCACCCCGAGATCACCGGTGATCCACCAGTCGCCCCAATGCTTAGCCTGCCATCGGTCCGTCTCCCCGACGTAGTCCAGGCAGCGGGCGGCGGTCTTGGTCAGCACAAGCCCAGGCCGGCCGAGCGGTACAGGCTGGAAGCTGTCGGGATCGACGACGCGCAACCGGGTTTTGACCGGGACCGCGTACCCAACGTTGCGGCTGGTGCGGGCGCTGCGCCTCGGATCGACCGAAGACCGGGTGTGGAAGCGGAAGGTCAGCGGCCCGGTCTCGGACTGCCCCCAACCCTGCATCCACAGTGCCCGCTTGCGATGACTTGCGGTCAGATACGAACGGATCGTGGGCGGGTGCATGGCGTCGTAGGTACTCACGAACAGCCGCGTCCGCCGGAACGGGTTGTCCAGCCGCTCGGTCAGCTCTGCGAACCGCACGTACGTCGCCGGAAGGGCTTCCATGACCGTCGGCGGATGTGCGCGCAGCACCGGGTCCGCCCGGTCGGCATCCTGCTGCGAGACGATGACGATCTCCCGCGGCGCCAGGCAGAACGCGCTCGCGGTCCAGCAGAAGGTGCGGCCGTGCGCGTATGCGCTCGCATTGACGAGCGTATCGTCACCACGCACGCCGATCACCGGGTAGCGCACCGTCTCGAACCTCGCCAACTGACCGATGATCGTGTTGCGCGAGTGCACTACCAGTTTGGGTGTCCCGGTCGTGCCGGAAGTGTGCATCACAGCGAGCGGTTCGTCGCCATGGCGCCGGCGCGGCCCGGGTGCGGTGTGCCCGCGCACATCATCCAGCGACAGCGTGCCGGGCACCGCACCATCCAGTACCAGCGTCGAGCCGGCGAACGACGCCAGGTCGACGCCTGCTGCACGGGCATGCTCGAGCACCGCTGCTGTAGTGACGAGTACTTTGGGATCGAGGCGCTTGAGAAGGGCCCCGACGGTATTGCTGGGCAAGCGGTCGGAAAGCTTCGCCGGGACGGCGCCGATGCGCACAGCCGCACAGGACAACAAGTCGTAGTCCCAGTGGTTCTCCTTGACGATCGCCACTCGGTCGCGGTGACCGGCGCCAGCCGTCGCCAGCCAACCGGCCAGTTCTTGCACCAACTCCGCGAGATCCGCGACGCCGAACTTGCGACGGTCGTCGCCGAGGTCCAGTGGGCGGTCCAGGTGAACTGTGCTGGGGGTGCCGTGTTCGGCGATCTCATCGAACAGGACGCCCATGTCATCCGGTTTCACAAGGCCTCCAATGCCGAATTGAGCGACGGTTGTCGACGGTCTGTTGTTCCCCTGAGCCGGCTCAGCGTTCGAGAAGCGGCGAGCGCACCCGCGCGCACGGCGCCTTCACTCGACGGCCGCAGCGTCAACCAGTCACCCGCGTAGTCGACCGGCGCGCAGGCGCGTGCCATGAACGCGCCACGCAACCGCAGCGCCGCCGGTGTCGCCTCGGGCAGCCCATACCGGAACCGGTGTACGAAGTTCGCCGCATTGGCCGATTCCAAGCCGGGCACGTAGCGGGCTGCCGCAGCGGTCAGCCGCGCGATCACCTCAGGTTCCGGAGCGTCCAGCAACGCCGCAACGGTGCGGGCGTTGGCCATCAGAGTCAGCAGTCCCTTGCCTGCCGGCGCGCGCCCAGGGTGCTTGGCGTGGTCGATGATGATCCCGGACAGCACCGATTCCTCGACTTCCGGGGTGAGCAGCACATACAGCGGATGGCGGGACTCCGGTGCCACCGGCCGGTCCAGCAGGCAGCTGACCTTCAGCGTCGGGGTGAACGTGCACGCCGACAGGAACGGACGCTCGTGGTCGGGCGTGTTGGAGTACAGCTTCGCGGCGATCGGCGCCGGCACGCACAGCAGGACCGAACGGGCCGTCACGGTGTCCCCACCGATCAGCAAGCGTGCCGAATCCCGGTCCGCGACGACCTGGTCCACGCGCAAACCGGTGGCGACGTCGAGGCCATCGGCCAGTCGGCGCGCGAGCGTGTCCATCCCATCGCGATAGGTGCGCCAGCTGCCGACCTGGCCAACGGAAATTAGCAGACTCAACATCGGCGCCGCAGCGGAGCGCGCCGTATCCCATCCGAAGAAACAGCCCGCAACCGGTTGGAACAGGTAATTGTGCAGGTCGTCGTGGTAGCGCCTGGTGAACTCGCGGATGGTCGCGGCGCCCAGCGGTGTGGACTCCGGAAAGTCGCAGTCGTATTCCGCCTTCCGGCGCGATGCGCCGCCGAGCACTCGCGCCAGGTCCAGGCGCGCTCGCAGCGACAGCCCCATGCCGGTGAGCATCCCAGCCCGGTCTGCGACACCGTGATGGGCGCGCCCGTCCCGCCACATACCGATGGCGCTGCCGATCTTGGGAATGTCGTCGAGCGACACCCCAAGGCGCGCCAGAAGCTGCCAGGTGGCGCGGTAGCCGTGCGGGGACAACTGCTCCGCCCCCTCATCGAGCACGAAACCTTCGTGCCGGAAACTGTGCATCCGGCCGCCGACTTCCGGCTGCGCCTCGAACACCCGCACACCCAAGCCTGCCCGCTGCAACTCGTGCGCCGCGGTCAGGCCAGAAACGCCCGCGCCGACGACGGCGACATCAAGATCAGTGCTCACACCGGGCCTCCCAAACCGGCGAGCAGGTTCGCCAAGATCAGCAGCCCGACGCTGACCCGGTGAACCTTGAAGCCCAACTTGCGTGCTCGCATGATGTCGCCGGCGCGGAATCCGAGGTAGTACTGCCGTGCGCGCAGCGCCGTCGCCGGAAGCATCAGCATCACGAACCACCACGGCGCCGCCCCGGCCGCCGAAGCCAACGCACCGATGGCGAACTCGGCGAACGAGAGCGCACCAATGAAAATCGTGTTGCCCCGGTGCGAGACTACAGCCGCGACGGTCGGCCGGTTCACTAAGCGGTCGCCCTCGACGTCGTTGCTGTTGGAGTAGACACCGAACATGAGCGGGCCGAAGCCGAACAAAACGCCCTGCACGAACATGAACCAGGAGAACTGCCCGGACACAAGACCATAGGGCGCGATAACCATGGAGAGGCCGAGCCAGACGAGGAAGATCTCCTGGAGCCCGCGGTAGCTCAGCTTGAGTCCGTAGGAGTACTGCAACGCCAGGACATAGAGCACGCCTATTGTCGCGACAGTCCATACCGGACTCGCGGGTGCGATTGCGATCGTGCCCGCCCAGACCGCGGCCCCAAGCAGTGCGGTGATCCAGCCGAAGCGCTCCGCTTCGCGAGGTTTCAGCGTGCCGGCGACGAGCGGCTTCCGCAGCTTCTTGCGGAACGGATTGTCCGGCCCGTAGTTCTTGATATCGCTGCCGTCGAGGAATCCGGTTAGGTCGTCGAAAGCGACCAGGGCGACGGTCACGAGGACCTCGCCGATGAGGAAGCCGAGCAGCGTAAGGACGGTGCGCGCATTTAACGCACCCGACGGCAGAACTACTGCGGAGGCGACCACCAAGATGCTGAGGTAGTAGTCGTAGACGTCGAGCTTGGCCAGTCGCACGTAACTGCGGAGCTTGCTCTCCGGCCGGGCTTTTTCGGTCGGGCTCGACAGACCCGTTTCGGTGTTCATGATCAGCACCCCGCTTCAGCCGGGAAACCGGATCAGTGCCGCCGTGGAACGGTCCCCGCCGTACTGCAGCTCGTGGGTCTCAACGAGCTGTGCGCCCGGCATCAGCGCAAGGTAGTCGTCCACCGACCGCAGCCGGGACCACTCGCTGACCGGGATCGCTGCCTGCGCGTACTCCACGAGCACGAGGTAACGGCTGGAATGCGAGATCGACCGGCAGATCTCGGCCAGTGCCGCCTCGTCGAGTACGTGCATCAGCACCCAAACCGACACGGCGACATCGAACTTCCGTCCATGCCAAGGCACGTCTTCCGCACGAGCCAGCTCGAAATCGACATTGGACAGGTCGGAGCAGGAGTTCTTTGCTTCGTCCAACATTCCGGGAGTCATGTCCAGTGCCGTAACACGGTCCGCCTGTGCGGCCAGAGTCGGTGTCAGGCGGCCGATCCCGCATCCGATCTCCAGCGCGGCGGACAGCGGGCGGGCGAGTTCTCGGGCCGCGGTTCGCAGGTGCCCCGCCACGACCTGCCGAGTCCGCTCCGTCGTGTCGGCGTTGTACTCCGCCGGCTGGGAAGCACGCATCACGCGGGCCAGGCCCTTCCGCCGGGCCCGCTGCCGCCACTCTTCCGTTACGTCACCTGCCGTGACAGTAGAAGCGTTGTTATACAAGGATTATCCCCTCAGTTCGGATGTCCGCGCGGCCGGTGACCACAACGGCACCGGCCGCGCGGAATCAGCATCCGCGGCGAAGGTCAGCCCAACAGCTCGACGTCGGACCGGCCGAAGTGGTAGTCGCGGACGGCCGCCAGGAGCTCGTCCGTGGACAGCTCACCATTTCCGTCCTTGTCGACCCGCTGGAACGCATCCGCGGCCTGGCTCCGGTCCATCCCCAGGGCGCTGAGCCAAGTGGCGAACTCCGCGCCGTTGATCTTCCCATCGCCGTTCTTGTCGCACAACGCAACGATGCCCTGTACCACCGGCGTCAGCGCACGGTTGAACTCGGCCTCGCCCTTCTCGAAGATGAGCTTCTCCGTGACGTCCATGAACTGCGCCTCGGTGACCGAGCCTTTGCTCCCGGCCTCCTGGTCGACGTATTCGAAGAGACCGAGCAAGGCGTTCTTGATCGGCTGCACGTCAGCCGAGTCCACGCTCTTACCGAAAGCCTGAGCGATCTGGGCGGCCTCCTGCTCGAAGTCCTTCCGCTCCAAACGGCCGCTGCCGTCGTGATCCCACTTGGCAAAACGCCTCTGCAGCCGCTCGCTGGCGACGGTCGTGGTCATCTCTCGATCACTCCATTTCCTTATCACACGGGAAAAGCAACGCGCGAAGCACGCGTCGCCTCACACAGACGTTCGCTGAACGTCAGCGTAAGATCGGTTTTTTCTTAGATTTAAGCTATCGGAATACGGCGGTCGATTGCAGCAGCACCGAACACGCAGCGAGCACCGACGCCGCGTCTCAGAGGGAGAAGCTCCCGCTGCCCGGCGCAACGTGGGAGCCTCGTCCCGGCTCGACGGTCAGGCTCGGCGTCATGCAGAACGGATCCCCGTAGATGCGCACCGGCTTATCGGTCTGGTTGTTCAAGACGTGCGCCGCGAGCGGCAGTTTGTAGCAGCCGTCCGGGTTCTCGTATGTTGTCAGCGGCTGCGCTTCGGTTTCGAAAACCGTCACCTGTCCGGTGGCCGCCGAGGCGGGAACTGCGACAGCTCCCATCGCGGAGAGAGCACCGAAAAGACCGAGCAGCGCCATACCCGTCTTAGACATGCGGGTTCCTTTCTCACATCTCGTTTCGCTACCAACGGCAACTTATTGATCAACCGCCGCGGTCTCGACGGGATCGCCGATACATATGCACGAACGAGTATCGGGTTATGCAGGTACAAGCGGTCGATAAGCCGGCCCTAGGAAACCGAGGCGGTCGCTATGGACAGCCGGTTGTAGGCGTTGATCAACGCGACGGTCCACAGCAGACTCGCCAGCTGCGGTTCGTCGAAGTGCTTCTCCGCCGGCCGGTAATCCTCGTCTGGCACCTTCCGGTCGTTGAGCAGCGTCACGGACTCGGTCAACCGCAGCGCCGCCTGCTCACTTTCGGTGAACAGGCTCGAGTCCGGCCAGTTCTCCAGCTCCCGCAAACGATGTTCGGACTCGCCCGCCTCTCGCGCGGAACGCGTGTGCATCGCCACGCAGAACCGGCACCCGTTGAGCTGCGAGGCGCGGATGCGGACGAGCTCGAGCAATTTCGCGTCCACACCGGATCTCCGCGCGTGTTCATCCGCGTCCCGGCTGAGCGCGTTCAGGGCACCGAAGTTCTCCGGCGATTCCTGGACGAGATTGACTCGATGGCTCATGGTTCAGCTCCCAACCGGGTCACAAACCTGGGCAGTACTGCGTTCGACGGCGATTGCCGTCGTGGTACGGCGGCATACCTTCCCCGTCGGGGCCAACGGAAGTTCCGCCAACCGCACCAGGAACTCCGGTAATTTTCGCCGTTCAAGACCGCGCTCCTGCTCTAGGAACCCGGTGATCTCGGCGAGAGAGAGCTCAGGAGTTCCCGCGGCTTGACTGATGCACGCGCACATTCGTTCGCCGAGGTCGTCATCTGGCACCGGAACGCAAGCCACATCGACGACCGCCGGATGTGCGCTGATCTCACGCTCGACCTCAGCCGGGCTGATCTTGTAGCCACCCCTCGAAACGACCTGTTCGATCCTACCGAGGACGTGCAACCGCCCGTGCTCGTCCAGCAACCCCCGGTCTCCGCTACGTACCCAACCGCCCGGGGCGCGATAACGGGCATCGAGCTCAGGGGCAGCCACGTAGCACAGCGGGCTCATCGGACCACGAGCCCAGATTTCGCCGGATTCGCCCAGCCTAACAGGCTGTCCCCGGCGGTCCACTATGCGGATAGATGCAACCACCTCGTCCGGAATTCCGGTACCTGTTTGCCGGCTGGTGCCCGTTCTCGCGGTGTGGCAGTTCACCCCGTCCGACGATCCGTAGATGGTGATGACCTCGCAGCCAAACCGCCGACGGCATTGCGCCGCGGTGACATCGGAGAGCGGAGCAGCACTCGACACTACGGCGCGCAGGCTCGACGTGTCTTCGTCCGGTTCGCCGGAATGTTCCGATAGCCGCCGCAACATCGTCGGCACCCCGAACAGGTGGGTCGGACGGTACTTGGTGACCATCCGCAGGACTTGCGCCGAATCGAACCGCTGCGCGAGCACAAGCGTCCAGCCCAAAGCGGCAATGGCGACGAAGGTCGCGCACGAACCGTACGACGAGGCCATCGACATGAGGATGAGGCCGCGCGCCGGCGCATTTCCGCTGTGCAGGGCCCGCACGTAGTTCGCTCGCCCGCCCGCCATGGCGTTGTGCGAATAGGCGATCATCTTCGGCTCCGCCGAGGTACCAGAGGTGACGAGAATCCGGACGGGGGCCTCCGGATCGACCGGCCGCGGGGACCAATCGTTACCCGGGCCCACGTTGTCCAGCGAGCGTGCCCCGTCCTCGCCCGCACCGAAGGTGAACACGGCGCGAGTATGCGGCAGTTCGCGGGCGACGTCCGCGTCCGGCGCGGCGCCGAAGATACCGGCGCTGGCACGCGACCGGCCGAGCAAACTGATCGTATCCCTGCTACCGCGGCCCGCCGGGTACGGCAGCGCCACCGCGCCGATGGCGGCGACTGCGAGTTCCGCTACGGCCATCCGCCACCCGTTGGGCATCCGGATTCCGATAATGTCCCGCTCGCCCAGCCCGGCATCGGTCAGCGCTGCCGCGATCCGGCGCACCTCACGGTCCAGCGCAGCGTAGTCGAGCGACCGTTGCGCGTCGATTACCGCTTCGCGATCCGGGTGTGCGTGGACATGCTCGGTGAACAGCGTGTAGATGTCCTTACCCGGGCAGTCGCCTTGGCGCACCCACTGGCTCCGCAGCTCCGCAGGCACGCAGTCCCGGATCTCGATGTCCGCCAGGGACCTCCAGGGGTCGGTCATTCGAACTCCCAAGGTGTCAGGGGAAATACGTGCTCGTCGCGTCCCAGTGCCAAATCGAATCTCGAATCAGCGGCCAGGTCCCGCAGCTCGGTACACACCTGTGTCGCCACCACGTCTGCCTCGGCCAACAGGGAGATCGATGTCGCCGTCGGTTGCTCCCGCAGCCTGGTAGCGATCTCGGCGGCGGTGCCGCAAGACCCGAGTCCAAGCGGCCCCGCAACGCTGCTGGGCGCAACGCCCCGCGGCAGCACGAGGTATCCGTCACCGGTTGCCAGGGGGCGATCGAGCTCCGTCCACACCGGCCTGTGGTCAGGCCGCGGCACCACGCCGGCCGATGAGTACAACGAAGAGTCCACCCTCGACCCGTTACCGGTGCGAACCCGCCTGAGCAACGAAGCCAGCACTCCCTGCGCACAAACCAGCCCGCCGAGAATGTCCGTGAGAGTCATCAACGACGGCGCGCTCGGCTCGTCCTCGGGGTAGGCAGCGGCGCCGAGACCGCTATGCGCCTGCACCAGGAAATCGGTGCCCACCGGTTTATCGAGCCAGGGCAGCGGTTCCCAGCCCGATGCCCACGCATAGGTGAGTCCCGGTCTGCATCGGGCGAGATCCGCCGCGTCCAGACCCAGCTGTTCGGCCTTGCCGGGCGCCCAGTTGTGCACGAACACGTCAGCCTCCGCGACGAGCTCGTAAACTGCGCGCCGACCGGAGTCGGTCTTGAAGTCCAACTCGACAACCCGTTTGCCCTCGTTCAGGGCGCGGAAGCGCGCGGAGCAATCGCCCGCCATCGGTGGGATCCCCCGCATCGGGTCGCCACCCGGCGGCTCGATGCGAATGACCTCGGCCCCCAGCATCCGCAGAACATGTCCCGCTACCGGGCCCTGGACCCGTCGTGTCGACTCCACCACGACGATCCCCTCGAGTGGTCTCGCAAGGGATGTCGCCGGAGGGACCGCCCCCGCACCCGGGAGAATGCGCAGGCTGCACGCCGCAACGTCTACCGGATGCGCAGGATGTTCCCGCAACGGCAGCGCGTGGATACCGGCGGACACGGCTGCGGCAGAAATGACTTCGTAGTCCACGCCCGCCATCGTCTTGTGCAGTTCCGACGGCAGATTGGCCGATGCCGTGGCGAAACGCTGCTGGAAGGGCCGCCAGCCCGCGCCGATCGCTGCGGGCTCGGCCCCGAGCGCACGCCAGAACAGCTGCCAGCCCTCGGGATACAACGTTTCAATTTCGAACCGGATACCGTCCCGCGACCGGAATGGTGGACGGCCACCAGCTTCCCAACTCTCCGCCCAATCGTCGTCGCTGGTCGCCGCCGCGAGATACTGCTGTACCGCCAGCAACGCGGCCTGCGCAACGGACGTGCGGACCACGTTGAGCCGGGTGCCCCGCTCGCGTGCGATCGAAGCCGCCAAGACTCCCTGCGCCGCAAGCACCCCGGCCACCGTCGAGGCGTAGTCCACGCCAAGCCTGGCCGGCCGACCGACGGCTCGCCCGTGCACGTGCATGATCCCGCACGCCGCCTGCACCGCAGACTCGTCCCGCAGCGGTATACCGACCGGGCCGGACCAATCGATATCGGCATCGACATGCTCCGCCGCGCAATCCGCCGGCAAGGCGCTCAACTGCGCCTCCGCCACCCGGGCGGCGACCTCTGCGGCCGTCTTCCGAACCGGAGCCGGCGCCGTCACGGCTGCCGTTCCTTTCGCCCCTGCACCGAGTACATGACGCTCGACGATGCCCGAAAAGATGGTTCGCGCATCACCACGCGCACCTCCGCCAGCTCCTCATCGGTCATCCCCACCGAGACCAGCCCGTCCCGCAGCTGATAGGTGTGGTTCAGCTGCAGCTGCAGAGTCGCCGACTGCGCGTGCCGCAACTGGATGTACGGTTGCGGGTCGATTTCCACCAGGCCCGCCGCGCGCATCGCCCCGGCGACCCGCCTTCCCCACTCGGGATCGCCGCCACGGGAGCGCATCAACTTCGTCTTGGCAGTCAGGAACTTCTGGTAGACCTGCGCGGCGCGTTCATCAGGTGCCAGCAGCACTGGTTCGTATGCGGCGTCGAACTCCTCGATCTGCAACCAGCCTCCCGGTTTCAACGCCCGGACGAGTTTCGCCATGATCGCGTCGCGTTCGGCAAGCTGTTGGAGAACCAGCCTGGCCACGATCAGATCGAACCGGTTTTCCGGCAACGGTTCGATCCTGGCGTCGTGCGCGGCTGCGGTCAGGTTTGGGTGATCATCAATGCGGCCCTGCTCGACGTCGGTGGCCAAGACGCTTCCGGTGGGCGCGACGCGGTCGGCAAGCCACCTCGCGACCGAGCCGTTGCCCGCCCCCAGCTCCAGGCAGTGCCAGCCGTCGGAAACCCCAGTGGCGGCGAGGCGTTCGGTGGTCATCGGGTCATACGCAGCGGTCAAACACCGGTACTGCTCACCTCGACGGCTACTGTCGCTGAACACGTAGCCGTGCGTGTCGGATGCGACGGTCGTCAATGCGATACACCTTCCTCGCCGGCAAAATCGCAAACCGCGTCGGCGATGCAGGTCACCTCGGAGTCACTGAGGTGCGGGTAGATCGGGAGTGCCAGAATCCGCCGGCTCGCGTATTCGGCGTTCGGCCACCGCCCGCCTTCGGGTGCGTGCGGCGCGAACCCCGCCTGCAGCGGAAGCGGCTGCGGGTAGTAGACGTGCGAGCCGATGCCCCGCTCCGCCAGGTGATCGCGCAACTCATCGCGTTCCTCGGCTTGAACGCAGTAGACGTAGTAGCAGCGCCCCTCCCTCCCCGACGGCGGAGGCACGACACTGCGACCGTCCAGCCCGGAGAAGCGTTCGGTGTAGTAGTCGGCGATGGCAGCCCGACGTTCCAGGCGCGCCGGGAGTCCCTTGAACCGGTACGTCTGGAAGGCCGCCTGGATCTCGTCGAACCGGCTGTTCGTTCCGACGATTTCGTAGACGAACCGCCGCCGGTTCTGCCCGTGGTTGCGCAGCATCCGCACCTTGCGCCCCAGCTCTGGGTCGCGGGTGACGACAGCACCCCCCTCGCCGGGCATGCCGAAGGACTTCACCTGCACGAACGAGAAGACGCCGGCTTCACCCCAAAGCCCGGCGGGTGTGCCGTCCAGTACCGCCCCCTGGGCTACCGCGGAGTCTTCGAGAAGCCGCAGCCCGTACTTCGCCGCCAGCTCAGCGAAACGCGGCATGTCCGCCATGATCGAGAACATGTGCGCCGGCATGATCGCCTTGGTCCGGTCGGTGATCCGCCGCTCGACGTCGTCCGGATCGACGACCATGGTGCGCGGGTTGATGTCGGCGAAGACCGGCTTCGCCCCCACCTCGAGGACCGACGACGCCAATGGCGCACAACCGAAGGCCGGCACCACCACCTCGTCCCCGGGCCCGATGTCCATCGCGCGCAGCATCAGGCCGAGAGCGGCGGTGCCACTACCGCAGGCGACGACATCGGCTGCGCCGAGCGATTCCCGCAGCAGTTCCTCGAAATCGGCGGTGCGCTCACCGAGGATGAACTTCTGTTCGCGCCCGGTGCCGATCTCCCTGAGCAGCTCGAGCATTGCCAACCGGTCGTCGGCGAACAGGTCCGGTGGGAAGAATGGGAGTTCCGAACGCATCAGGCGCACCTCCGGAAGCAGAACTCGCGAACGGCGGAGCAGACCCGGTCGAGTTGCGCGTCTTCGAGATCGGGATAAAGCGGTAGCGCCACGGCCCGCTCGCTGGCGGCTTCCGAGGTCGGGAAGTCCCCTCGCCGGTGCCCGAGCCCGGCGAAGCAGGGCTGCAGGTGCAGTGGCGTCGGGTAGTACGTCTCGGTGCCGACCCCGCACCCGGCCAAGTGGTCGACCAGCTCGTCGCGATGTTCGACCTCGATCAGGTAAGCGTAGAAGACCGCCGCCGACCCCGGTCCCCGGTCGACCACCTGCGGAAGCCGGAGCACGCCGGGTACCCCGCGGAGCCTTTCCCGGTAGGCTTCGGCTAGTTCCGCTCGGCGTGCGATGTCGGCATCCAGGCTCGTCATCTTGGCCAGCAGCACGGCCGCCTGGATGTCGTCCATCTTGCTGTTGGTGCCGACCAGACCTGTTTCGGTGGAAATGCCTGGGAAGTTGTCGAGGGTCCGGCCGAATCGGCCGTGGTGCCGCAGCCCGGAGACCAGCTCAGCAATCTGCGGATCGTTCGTGAGCACCGCACCGGCGTCGCCCAGCGCACCCAACGTCTTGCTGGGGAAGAACGAAAGCACACCACCAGCACCGTGCAGGCCCGCGTGGATCCCGCCCTGCCGCATCCCGATGCTCTCGGCGCTGTCCTCCAGCAGGGTCAGCCCACGGCGGTCGACGACTTCGCGCAACGCGGGCATATCGGCCATCTGGCAGAACAAGTGCGCCGGCATCACGAAGCGGGTGCGCGGCCCCGCGACCCGGTCGACCTCGGCCGCATCCAGCGCGTAGGTGACCGGATCGATGTCGGCGAACACCGGCCGCCCGCCGGCGAGCAGGACCGACGTCGCGGTGGAGACGAACGAATACGTCGGCACAACGACTTCGTCCCCGGGACGCAACCCAGCCGCGCGCAGCAACAAAATCAGCGCGTCAGTGCCGCTGTTGACCCCTACCGCGAAACGCGCACCGGTGTAATCGGCGAGCCGACGCTCTAATTCGCCGACCTGGCGCCCGTGGGAGAACTTCCCGTTGTCGAAGACCTCCTCGACTCGGGCGCTGATGGACGGCCAAAGCCGGTCGAACGTTCGGGCTTGGGAGAAGAACGGTACAGAAACGTCGTCGGCAGCTGGTTCATCCGGCGATGTCCTTAATCCTTCAATCGCGCTGACGGAATCCGTCCCGCGGGACAATACGACCACACTCCTGTTAGGACCTTCGATCGGAGTTCGTGATCACGAACCTAGCCGACTCGCAAGCCGAACCGAAAGCCGTCAGCCACCTCGCTAGAATTTTTCACTCTTTCCGGTGAGAGACCAACCTTCATGTTTCGTTGCCACTTCCGTTGGACCTCTGAGGACAGTAACTTCGCTCCGACCGGACTTCCGCCGAGCCGAGTTGGTCCAACCGATCGGCGTGGAACTGCTGATCCGGCCCCTTCCACCCGAGAATCAACCCGTAAGGGCTACGGAGTACCATGCTGCAACCATTCGTGGTCGGCCTTGGCCGGGCAGGCGCCGGCCTGCATTTACCGGTCCTGGCAAAAGCGCGAGCCGCCGCGAGCGAACTCTTCCGACCCGGCCCCGTCGTCGCCTGCGACCCCGACCCGAACAAGCGCCCGGCCACTCCCGGCGTGACCACCGTCGACTCCGCACGCGCGGCCGCGCAACGACTGGACCCGGATGGCACTGTGGTACACCTCTGCACGCCACCGCAGAATCGGGCCGAAACGCTCGCCGTCCTCGCCGAACTCGGCTTCCAGCGGTTCATCATCGAAAAACCGCTCGCCACCGGTGTCGATGAGCTCGGTGAGATCAGCGCACTGCGCGGTCGGCATGGGCTCGACCCGGCGGTGGTGACGCATTGGCTGGACTCCGAGCTCACCCGCCGGCTCCTGTCATTGATCCGGCAGCAACCGCTCGGGGAGCTCCGATCAATCGCGGTGGCACAGCACAAACCCCGGTTCACCCGCTCCACCGGGGTTGATGGGCACCCGACGGCTTTCGACGTCGAGATACCGCATTCCCTCGGCGTAGTGCTGCACCTGGCCGGGCCAGCGACGGTCCGCCACGCGAAGTGGACCGACATGCACGGCCCGAGCGCCGTGCTCCCCCGGATGGGCAGCGCACAGCTGGTCCTGCAGCACCACAACGGCGTCGTCACCGAGATCTTCTCCGATCTGACCGCACCGGTGAAGCAACGCCAGATCACCTTGGAATTCGACCGCGGCCAGGCGATCGGCCACTACCCCATCAGCGACAGCGACGACCACGCACAGCTGGTGATCCGCGGCGAATCCCCGAGCCGGGAGGTCTTCTGCGATGACGCACTGACCAGCTTCATGGTGCGCGCCTACCGCCATTTCCAAGCAGCCGCGCGCGGCGACCACGGGACGTTCGACCTGCACTGCGACGTCGTCGGTCTACTTACGGCAGCGAAGCGGCACTGCCTGGCCGCCGAGCAGGTCCTCCCGTCCACGCCGAAGGGCAGGATTGGCCACGATGCGCGCTGAACAACCTCCCGCGCCGAACCTGCTCGCCGGTATCGGAGACGAAGCGGCCACCGCGCTGGCCGACCAGATCACGGCCGTCAAACGTCTCGGCTGGTCGGCGATCGAACTGCGCACAGCAGACGGGATCGCGCTGGCGGATCTGGACGCGCAGCAGTTCTCCAGCGTGCTGCGCGCCGTCCGCGCCGCGGACCTCGACGTGGTGTGCCTCGCCTCCCGAATCGGCAACTGGTCCCGGAGCATCACCTCGCCGTTCGCCGACGACATCCATGAACTCGACGTCCTGGCGCAACGTTGCCACCAACTGGGCACCCGGTTGATCCGCATCATGTCCTACCCCAACAACGGCCTTCCCCACACCGAGTGGCGCGATCGCGCGCTCGCGCGCGTTACCCGGCTGGCCGAACGCGCCGCAGAGCACGGCGTCACGCTGGTGCACGAGAACTGCGCGGGATGGGCAGGCAGCAACGCCGACCGGATGCTGGAGCTCGTCCAGGAGGCCGGTGGTGCCTCGCTGCGGTTGCTCTTCGACACGGGCAACGGCGTCGAGTACGGCTACGACACCCACGACGTACTCCGCCGAATCCTGCCGCACGTCGCACACGTGCACATCAAGGACGCGATCGGCGAGCCCGGCGACGCCGCATACGTCCTACCCGGCGAAGGGCAGTGCCGCGTCGCCGAAAGCCTGCGACTGCTGATCGCGTCCGGCTACCCGGGAGCCTTGTCGATCGAACCGCACCTGCTCAACCGACCGCATGAAGGCATCCAGGCGGCCGGTTCCGGCGCGGAGCCGTTCGTGCAGGCCGGCCAACGCCTGGAAACGCTGCTGAACGAGGCGAGAACGCCCGCCGCGCTCGACGAGCCGGATCGGTCCGCCAAGACCGGGCACGGCACGTCCTGATGCGGCGCGAGATCTTCAGCTGCGACGATCGGGACCTACTCCTGCACCTGCTGGCGACCCCAACCGTCGGGCCGTTGGAAGCGTCCGCAACCGACCCACCGCCGCAGCTGTGGGAAGCGCAGCGCAGCTACGCCCGGGCCGCTGCCGCCCTCGGATTCCAGACGTTGCGCCACGAAAGCCCGGCGCCTGAGGTCTTGGCTCGTGCCGACGTGCCGCGCACCGTGCGCGACGCCGCAGCAGACCCGCAGTTCCTCGCGCAACAACCGAGCCTCGTGCTCCGCCTCGGCCCCGAGCTCCCGCGCGAGGCCACCGTGCTGTTCAACGTCCACCTGGACACGGTCGCCGGCGTCGAACCGGTGGCCTTCCGCGACGGCTGCTTCACCGGACGCGGCGCCATCGATGCGAAAGGCCCGGCGGTGGCCCTGCTCGCGGGCATCCGCGATGCCACCCGGAACAACCCCGCACTCGGGCGCGACGTCGGAGTCCTCGTGCAGGCGGTGTCGGGCGAAGAAGGCGGCGCGATGGGCACCTTCGGGACCCGCCCGCTCGTGGAGTCCGGTTTTTTTGGCCGCCTCAACCTCTTCTGCGAACCAACCGGCCTGCAGTACCTGCCCCGTGCGACGGCCTCGATGACGGCCTGCGTGCAGGTGGACGGCCACGGCGCCATCGACGACCGGCCCGACGCCGGGCACAACGCCACCGTGCTCCTCGGTTTCCTCGCGCAGCACATCGCCCGTGAACTCGATCCGCGGCACCGCCCTGGCCGGCTCTGCGTCGCCGGAATCCACACCGGTGACTTGCACAACCGGGTCTACGGCAGCGGAAAACTGCTGATCAACCTCTCCTACTCGACCGTTTCCGAGGGTGCTGCGGCGGAGGCCGAACTGCTCGCAGTGGTCAATAGCGGAGTCGAGCAGTTCACCGCGACCTTCACCGGCACCCGAGAATTCGCCCGCACCGCGGCCGACGCCTCGTCCATCACCCGCGTGGACTGGCTCAAGCGCGGCTTGCCCTGCCTGAGCAACTCCGCGGCGTGGGCCGAAGAGCTCCTCACCAACGCTGGTGCGGCTCGCTGGCCGGAGAGCACCCCGGCCTTCACCTGCGACGCGATCTGGATGGACGGCGTTCCCGACACCTACACCGCGGTGCTGGGGCCCGGAACCCTCGACGGGAACAACGCGCACGCCGAAGGGGAATACGCCGAACTGGACGAACTCCGGAGATACGCATCCATCGTGTCCTCGCTGCTCAACGGCTTCGCCGATCAGCACCGCCGCCAGTTCCAGAAAGGGAAGATTCGATGACGCTGCAACAGCGAACGCGGGCTGCCTCGGGCACCGTCCGGGTACGCTACGAAGACCTGCACGCCTGGGTCAGCGAACTGTTCACCGAACGCGGGATACCGCCGCACCGCGCACGCACTGCCGCCTCCGCGCTGTGCCACGGCGACCTGACGGGATTCGACTCGCACGGCGTGTTCAACCTGTCCCGCCTCTACCTGCCGCTGTTGGACTCCGGCCGCGTCGACCCGGCCGCGGAGCCGGAGACCGTCACAGACACCGGTGCGTGCGCCGTCGTCGACTCGCGGCGCGCACTCGGCCTGTGGTCGGCCGCCGAAGCGATGGACACCGCCGTCGAACGCGCCGGAATACACGGGATCGGTCTGGTGTCCGTCCGCGACGCGACGCACTTCGGTTGCGCGGGCTATCACGCGACACGTGCCGCCGAGCAGGGCATGGTTGGTATCGTCGCGAGCAACTGCGGAGGCCAACGCATTGCCCGGCCTCCGCTCGGCGCCCTGACGATGCTCGGGACCAATCCGCTCGCCGTCGCGGCCCCAGCATTGACGGACCACCCATTCGTGCTGGACATGAGCACCACAGTGGTTCCCACCGGCAAGGTGCGCATCGCCGCGAGCCGCGGCGAGACCATCCCGCCAGGTTGGCTCACCGACGACGCCGGGAACCCGGTCACCGATCCCACCGTCTTCGACCGCGGCACGGCACACCTGGGTTGGCTTGGTGGTTCCCCGGAAACCGGCGCCTACAAGGGTTACGGCCTGGGACTCGCCGTCGAGTTGCTCGCCGCGTTGCTACCCGGCGCCGATTTCGGCCCCGCGCCGGCGGCCCTGCAGGGCGACGGCGGCCCGCACGGACGCGACGACGGAATCGGGTTCTTCCTCCTGGCGATCGCGCCGGATCTTCTTCGCCCAAATGGCGACTTCGGCGCCGACGCGCACACGATGTTCACCACCCTGGCCGACTGCCCACCGGCAGCCCCGGGCAACCTGGTCCGGTATCCCGGCTGGTGGGAGGCCGAACGAGCCCTCGAACGCCACCGCTGCGGAGTCCCCATCCCCGCACACGTCCACCGCGATCTGCTCGAACTCGGGCTGCCTTGCACCGAACCGGCGGGTGAGCACCAGTGACCCCTACCGCCGGGAACGCGCGAGCGGTGGCCGTCGTCGGCCTGGGCACGATCTCGAAGTACTACCTGGACGCGATCAACCACGATCCCGGTTGGACGTTGGCGGCGGTGTGCGACATCCGTTCCGCCGCGCTGGCACCTCACCGATCCGATACGCCGTGCTTCCGCGACCACCGCACGATGTTCCAGGAGATCACCCTGGACGCCGTGGTGGTCACCGCGCCCAACGACGTCCACGCAGCGGTGTGCCGGGACGCCCTGCGCGCTGGTCTCCCGGTCTGCGTGGAAAAGCCGTTGGCGGTGTCGCTTGAGGACGGCCGCGAGCTTGCGGCGCTGGCCGACGCCACTGGAACACCGCTGTTCACCGCCTTCCACCGCCGGTACAACGAGAACGTGTTGCGCCTGGCGGACCAGGTCCGCAGCGGCGGCGCCATCGAGAAGCTAACCGTCCGGTACAACGAACTCATCGAAGACCACATAGGTGCCGACAACTGGTACCTGGACCCGCTGCGGTGCGGCGGCGGATGCGTCGCCGACAACGGGCCCAACGCCTTCGACCTGGTTCGCATGTTCGTCGGCGATGTCACGGTCACGGCCGCGAGCGTGCGACGCGACCAACGCGGAACGGACCGCCAAGCGGTGATCGAACTGCGCTCGGCCACCGGCATCCCGGCCACCGTCGAACTCGACTGGTCGTATGCCGGGGAGAGCAAAGACGTCGATGTCCTGCTCTCGGGCGGAACGCGGTTCCAGGCGGACATGCTGGCCGGTCACCCTGGCTTCAAATCCTCGCTGTGGCACGAATACGCCGGAATCCTCGGCGACTTCGCCGCGACCATCTCCGGTGCCCCGCGAGAGGACGGCGGCCTACCAGCACTCGACCTCGTCGCACAGAGCTATCGAATCGGACGACCCGGCGTCCTGGCGCCGGAAGGGCAGGCAAGGTGAATTTCGAAGAGGACGGCGCGAAACGAGCCGTCAGCGGCACACTGGTGAAAGTGCTACTGCACCGCCGGGAACAACGGGGCATGTCCCTCGAACCGCACGCGAGCCGCTGTGTCCGGCGAGGCGAGATCCACGAGCTGGTGACCACCGACCAGGACGACACCTCGCCCGGCGCCCGCATCGACCGCGTCGGCTTCCTGGGGTTCGCCGAGATCGGGTGCGCCGGTGTGATCGACCGCGGCGACGAGTTATGGATCGGGGCAACGCTGCTCGGGACCGTGCTGGGCTTCGACGCTTGCCACTTTCCGAACCACTACAACATCCTGATCCAAGCCGAGACACCGGTGACCGGTGCGGACCTGCGGCTCGAGCCGGAAATGCCGGTCACGTTCGCCCCCGCGCTGCTACCCGCGAAGTCAACTTCTCGGCTCTGAAGGCCGAGCTTGCGGCTAGCTGAGGCTGCCGCATCGTGATCAGCTATGCGCCGACCGGACGCGTGACTCACGCCCCGCGTTCCACACAGATTGCCCCGCTGGGCGATGTTGCGGGAAACGTTCCGGTCGGCGTGCTGAGCGTGGCCGCACGACCGGCAAGTGAAAGACCCCTGCGACACACGGTTCTTCTTGTCCGTGTACCCGCACTCGGCGCACCTCTGTGATGTGTACGCGGGATCGACGTAGACCACCGGCACCCCAGCCACGGTGGCCTTGTAGACGATAAACTGCCCAAGCTGGTCGAACGACCAGGAACGCAGCGTGACCCGCTCAGGGCTACGCCAGTCGTACCCGGTCGCGGATCCCCTTGAATTTCTCCAGACAACGCCGGTGCCACCCCCATGGGATGAGCGCCGGCCGTTTCGTCCGTTGATCTCGCCGACGATGGTCAGGAGTTGCAATACTTCATGAACGGGCCGTCACAGCAGGGTCACGTTCGCGCCCGTGCTCCGTCCCCGGGTGTCCAGCAGCACACACTTGGAGGCAGCGAGTTCTACCGGGTCATAGCAGGCGTGGTCCTGCATCAGGATCGCGATGTCCGCGGTCCGCAGCGCATCGGCCAGCTGATCCACTTTGACCAGTGCCGTCCCGTCCACCGCGAACGACTGCACGTTGGGATCGTGGAAGCGGACATCCGCGCCTCGGGCCAGCAGGCCGCGCGCAACCGGGAACGCCGGCGACTCGCGCGTATCGGCCACATCCCGTTTGTAGGTCACGCCCAGCAACACCACCCGCGCACCGGAAACTGGCTGCCCCTGCTCCTCGATGAGCTTCACCACCCGAGTCACCACGTACTCCGGTATGCGCTGGTTCACCTCTCGCGCGGCGGCGAGCACGTTGAACGAAAATCCCACGCTGTTCGCCTTGCTTTGGAGGTACAGCGGGTCGACCGGGATGCAATGGCCCCCAACCCCCGGTCCGGGCTGGAACGGTGCGAAACCGAACGGTTTCGTCGCAGCGCAATGCAGGACATCCCAGACGTCAATGCCCATCTGGTCGCAGAACAGCGCGACCTCGTTCACCAACGCGATGTTCACGTAGCGGTAGGTGTTCTCCAGCACCTTGGCCATCTCCGCCTCCCGCGTGCCGCGGGACACCACGAGGGTATCGACGAATCGGCCGTAGAACGCGACACCGTACTTGGCGCAAAGCGGAGTAACACCGCTGATGATCTTCGGCGTGTTTTTTACACCGAACGCCGCGTTGCCCGGGTCGATTCGCTCCGGCGAGTAGGCCAGGTGGAAATCGGGACCGGCGCGCAGTCCGCTTCCCCGCTCCAGGATCGGGAGCACCACCTCCTCGGTGGTGCCCGGATATGAGGTGGATTCCAGCACCACGAGGGTGCCGGGGCGCAGGTGCCCGGAAACCGTTCGGGCCGCCGTCCGCACCGCCGTCAGGTCCGGCTCACCGGTCTCCGACAACCCCGTGGGCACGCAGAGCACGATGGTGTCGGCGTCGCCGAGCACCGAAGGGTCGGTGGTCGCGGTGAATCCGTTCGCTGCCATGCCCGCGATCACGTCGTTGGAGACGTCCCGGACGTGCGACCGACCCGCGTGGATCTCCGCGACCACTTCGCTGCTGATGTCCAGGCCGATGACTGCTAAGCCGGCTTCACATGCCCGGGCTGCCAGCGGCAACCCGACGTAGCCGAGCCCAACGACGACCAGTTCTGCGGACATGCGTGACTCCTAGCTACTCGTCGTGTTCAACAGGCCGAACCGCGAACTCCCGCGCAAAGTCACTTGCCGGCACGGGACGCCGAGGACAGCGCACCGACGCTGACCATCATCACGAGCACACCGAGGATCGCGATGAAACCCGCCGCCTTGGCAGGAGATTCCCGCAGGACGCTGGGCTCGGTTTCCGCGTAGCGCGGTGTGGGAGACTCATCGAGTGGCGAAGCAGGCGCGGCGAGAGGCGGCGTGACGGGCACCACCGCATGCGTGGTGGCTCGCACCAGCTGTGCGGGCTCTGCCACCACACCCCCGATCAACGGTCTCCCGACAACCGTGAGGTCAACCGACTCCCCGAGGCTCGCCCGGCAACGGTAGGAAAAAATCTGCCCCGGCTCCAGGCGTTCGACCTCGCGCCGGCAAGAAGCCGGCCGCCCGGTCACCACGACGTCAACCAACGGCACCGATGAAGATTTGTTGTGCACCGTGACCGGAACCTCGGCCGCATCCGCGCCCGGGATACGCTCCATCTTCCCGATGTCCAGCGACACCGCCGCTTGCGGCGGGGGACGCAGCTGAACCCGCTTGATCGCCTCCGCATGAACCGGCCAGCCCCCAAGGCTCCAGCCGCGCACTTCTGCGGCCACCTGGCCGTGCACGGGCGTTTTACCCGGGCAGGAAACCACGTGCTGCTTTCCGGGATCGAGCCGGCCGATCTGGATGCGGCACGGCCCGGAATCGAGATCGGCCACCACGCCGACCAATGGCATATCACCAGTGTTGGTGATCACGGCGGTCTGGCTCAGCCGGTCGCCGGGGCTACCTTCCGCTGGAGTCGCCGCGGTGCGGATATCGATGGCAGGTATTCCGGTGGTCCACACGACGTGCAGCGTCCAGCCGACGCCGCAGGAAGCCCCGAGCCCCTGCCACGAGCCGTGGAAAGCGATCGTGCTCCCATCGGCATCGAGCATGCCTGGCAGACGTTCGGTCACGTTCGCGTGTGCGATGTGGCCATCCGGACCCCCGGTGATGCGTTCGGCCACGACCTGCTCCGAACCGATCGGAAGCGTGGGCACAACCCGCTCCAGCTCTCCGAGGCCGGGAAGCAGACAGGTCTTCGGATTGCCGGTCCACTGGAGTTGCGCATCGACAATCCGCTTTCCACGCGGGATTTTCAGCTTGGCCACCGACGGAGCACCGGGAGACGAGACCCCTGCGATCGTCGTGGACCCGGCGCCGGGGTCATCCTCGACCCGAGTGGCCCCGGGGAAGTATGCGGAGCAGAGCAGCGGCTCCAGCAACACCAGCGCGAACAAGAGCAACCAGGACGGCCGTGACACACGTCGTTTCCGCACAGCATCTCACCGCCCTTCGTGCGTTTGCTGGGGAGCAAGTTCCACACCTGCTGGCCGAATCCAACCCTGCGAGGACATCCGCTTGGGTTTTCACATCAAACCGGCTGGAACCTAGCAGGGACAAAGTCGGTTGCATGCATAGCCTTTTCCGACTGTCCACAGCGGACTCCGGGACCACATGTCCAGGCATTACCCGGGACCCACGATGCCCAGAAGCGCTCGCGCAGGCATGCTATCCGTTCCCAACGACCGTCCAAGATCACCCTATAGTGTGAAGTTTCCGGCGCTAGCCTCAAGACAGGTTTCACGTCAATCCGCAGCAGGTAATGTTTTTCGAAGGTCGAGTGGTTCCGCTCCGCATCCGCTCCCATTCTTGTCCTGTCAAGCAACCGAGAACGGAAGTTTCGTGCTTATCCTCACCCTGCTGGCTTTGGTGCTGTTGCCCCTGTGCGTCGTCGGGTTCACCGTGCTCAACGCGCGCCGCAAGGCCGCAGCCTCCGGTGAGGCGGACTCGGATTCGCAATCGTTCGTCGGCGGTGTACTCAACGCTTTGTTCACCGTTGTACTGGCGTTCTACATCGTGTTCGCCTGGCAGAACGGTGACGACATCAGCAAGGCGTCAGACCAAGAGGCGAACGCGCTCATCGACACCCACTGGCAGGTCAGCAGGGCGCCCGAGCCACACGCAACCACCATCCAGTCCCTGACCGCCCAGTACGCGGCGCGGGTCGCCGACCACGAGTGGTCCGCACTGGACCGGGGCGAGACCGATCCCGAGACCGACCGGTTGCTGAACTCGCTACGCTCCGAGGTGCTCGCGCTCCCTGCGGACACCGAGACGCTCAAGAGCGCGCGGGAACAGTCGATGCAGAACGTCCGGCAAATCGACGAAGGGCATCGCCAGCGGGTCGAGGTGGCCACCGATGACCAGAACTTCAACATCATGCTGCTAATGGCCAGCATCCTCGGAGGCGTGCTGATGATCGCATTCCCGCTGATCGTCGGGCTCAGCATGCGGCAGGCCAACGTCGCGACGATGGTACTGCTGACATTGACCATCGGCTTCACCATCTTCATCTCGATCGAGCTGCTGCACCCGCTGCACGGACCGTTCGGCGTCGCCCCCGACGCCTTCAAAACGGCACTGGACGCGTTCGCCACTCACACAAGTGCAGGGGCCTGACGCACCCGTCAGGTTCGTGGACCGTGCTCATCCGCCGCACGTGCTTCGCGGTGAACTCGGTGGCGATCTAATGACGCCTTGCGGTCGGCATGCTCAACGTCCGCGCCGTTGGCCTGAGACAAGGCCGTGACCTCGGCAGATTTCTGTTTTTCCTCACCCATTTCCAGATAGCTGATCTGCGCTTGGCCGCACTACGAAAGGAAACCCGCGACCGTGAGTGGCTCGGCTGTCTGACTGGTCCTATTCGACGGATGTTCACCGAACCATCCCCGCGTGCGCGGGGCCGATCGCCTTCGCGCAGACGCTGGGGTGGTGTGGACCCGCAAGGCGGTGGCCGAGTTGATCCGGGTGCGCCACGGCGTCGTGTTGAGTTTGCGCACCGTCGGCAACTATCGGCTTTCCTGGGGTTTGTCGCCGCAGAAACCGATCCGCAGGGCCTACGAGCAGGACCCCGAGGCCGTGCGCCGATGGCCGGAGGAGGACTATCCGGCCATCGCCGCCCGCACCCGCCGCGAGGGCGCGGTGATCTTGTGGCTGGATGAGACCGGGATCCGGGGCCTGCTCAGGCGGTGGTCGTGGTCCATCCGGTTGCCGTGCGGGCGATCCCGAGCACGCCGAGGCGCGCGAGGTCGACCCCGGCGGCCAGCAGTGAAAAGTCAGCGGCTGTTTCAGCAGCCCTCGGGCGCGGGCCCGGCGCCGCTTCGAGCTGTTTTCCTTTACCACGACGCCCAGCCGGTGCGTGGTGAGGACCAAGAGCGCGTCGCCGGGAACGTTCGTGATGTGGTCGCCGAATAGCACGGCGTCGCGTTCCGGCTCCACGGAGAGGACTCACCTCCTGATCGAGGGGGCGTCCTTTATCTCACGACCACGAAGAGTGTTCATCGGGTTACCCGATTGATCTGGAATCATCGACCTGTGATACATAATGCGCTCGCGCAGTAACTGTGAGTGGGAGGTTTGGTAGATGGTGCGGTATCTGCCGGGAGACACGATCGACCCCGTGGTGGATGATTTGCCGCACCTGGATTGCGGCATGGAGTGGTGGTACTTCCACACCCACCTCACAACGGAGAATGGTGACGACGTCGGCCTGGTCCTTGTGTTCACCCGCCACCTGGCGACGCGCGCTGAAGGGGAGCCGCTGCGCGCGCATTTCGCCATGATCGGAAGCACCGATCACACGGCTGGACGGCACACGAGTGCGGTGTGGGTTGATCGAGGCTGGATCGACACCGTGCGCACCACGATCACGAATGACGCGGTCATGGATGCCGGTGTGCGGCGGGCGCTTGTGGAACTTTTCGACGACGACACCCCGGTCGCTCCCGACCTGCTCATGGGCGGCGAGGTGACGATCGCCGAGCAGGAGCTCGACTTGCGTTATGGCGAAGTCGCGACCTTGCGCAAGCTGGCGGACGGCTCGTATCACGTCACGTTTGACGACGAAACGCAGTCGTGCGATCTGGTTTTCACGCCCGTGAAGCCGCCCATCATCCAGCACGATGATGTGTTTCAGGTCAGGTTTCAGGGACCGGAGTCGCAGGCGTTCTCCTACTTCGCCCCACGCATGGCGGTGCAAGGTCGCATCGGGAACGCCACAGCGTCCGGCAGCGGCTGGTACGAGCACACCTTCGGCGCGGAGTACCTGCGGCCGGACGGGGACCAGCGCTACCCGGACGGTTCTTGGAACTGGACCGGAATCCAACTGGACAACGGATGGGAGATCAGCGCGGCGACGATCGACCACATCGACGTCGACTCCCGCCAAAGCGTGTTCACCCAGCGGTTCGCCACCGCGTACTCGCCGGACTGCGAGCGGGTGTCCTGCGATCTCGAGCTAGTCGGTGACCGGCCGTGGACATCACTGTCCTCGTTGAACACCTATCCCACGCGATGGGCCTTGTCCGCGCCCGCGCTGGAACTAGACGTCGTCGTCGAAGCCGAGCTCCCGCAGCAGGAAATCCTCACGATGGTCACCCACGGCTCCTATCTGGAGGCTTGCGCGAACGTGCGCGGCACCATGCGGGGCGAACCGGTGTCAGGCCGCGCGTTCATCGAAGTGATGCCCGCGAACAGGGTCGCGCGGATCGAGGAGTTTCTCGGGCGGCTTAGGGACGTCACGCGCGACGAGGTGCGCAAGCTGTACCCGGATTCCCCGAGCGAAGCGCTCACCGCGGCACTCGCCGCGCGGGAGGCGTCCGGCGCACCCCACACGGTCGTGTACGACGCCATGGTCCGGCCCCTGCGCTACCTCTCGGACACATCCGGCCGGGGATGGCGGTCGTTCATCACCTGCGCCGCGCTCGAACTGTTCGGTGTGCGGGCCGAGCAGTACCGGCAGCTGCTCGCCGTGACCGAGCTGATCCACTCGGGATACCTCATGGTCGATGACGTGGAAGACGACTCGCCGATGCGGCGGGGCGAGCCGACTGCGCATTTGGTGTTCGGCGCGGCGACAGCCATCAACGCGGGTACCGCTTCCTACTTCGTGCTTGACCGCGTCATCGCCGAGATCTTGCCGGACGAGCGGCGCCGCTTACGCGCCTACGAGACCTACCTACGGGCAATGCGGGGCTCGCACGTCGGGCAGGGCATCGACATCACTGGACACCACGACGCCATGAACCTCGCGGTCGCGACCGGTGATCCGACCTCGTTGCTAGCTGGTCTGCGCTGGGCGCAGCGGCTCAAGACCGGTGCCTACTCCCGTACGCTCGCCGAGATCGGCGCACTGGCCGCCGGGGCCAGCGACGAGCAAATTACCGCCATGGGCAACTACTTCGAGGCTGTCGGGCTGGCGTATCAGATCACCGACGACGTGATGGACCTCGACGGTGTCACCAACCGCCTGCCGTCCGGCGAGGTCCGCGCTACCAAGCACATCGGCGAGGACCTGCGCGCGGGCAAGGTGACGATGCCGCTGGCGCAGGCGGTGGGACGGTTGCCGCAAGACCGGATGGCCGCGATCTGGACGGCCGTGCGTGAGGGTAACGCCGACGACGCGAACGTGAGAGAGGCCGCTGCCGCACTGGTGGAGTGCGGCGCGGTGCAGGCCTGTTACGACGACGCCAAGGCGCAGGTCGACGCGGCGTGGGCCCCGCTGGACCCGTTGCTGCCCAAGAGTTTCGCCAAGGCCATGGTGCGCGCCCTCGGCTTCTACGCCTCGCTTCGCGAACACGAGCCTGCAACGGGCGACCACCAGGCCGCCGCGGGCAAATACGTCTATAGTGGACAGTGAACGATGGTCCTTCGCGTGAACGAGCTGCACCACCGCTACGGCAAGCGTCAGGTCTTGCGGGGCGTCACCTTCGAGGTTTTGCCCGGCAGCCTCGTCGGGGTTGTCGGCGAGAACGGAGCGGGCAAGACGACGTTGCTGCGCATCCTGTGCGGCGAGCTGACCCCCACCAACGGAACGGCCTCGGTGAGCGGACGGCTCGGCTACTGTCCTCAGCATGTGGTGCTCAACGACGCGTTCACCGTCGCCCAGCACCTCGCCTTCTTCCAGGTGGCGTACGGACTTCCCGACCTCAGCTACGCCCGCGAGTTGATTGACGTACTACAGTTCGCGGATTTTCTCGATGAGCGCGTCGGTGTGCTCAGCGGCGGCACGCGGCAGAAGCTGAACCTGACCATCGCCCTCATGCACGACCCGGACGTGCTACTGCTGGACGAGCCCTACCAGGGCTTCGACTGGGAGACCTACCTGCGGTTCTGGGAACTTGCCCAGCGGTTGCGCGACCGCGGACGTTCGGTGCTGGTGATCTCCCACCTCGCTTACGACGCCGACCGCCTCGACACGCTGCACCGCCTTGCGGCCGGTGTCCTGCGCGAAGGCACTACTTCCCACGGAGGCCGGTAGATGTGGTGGACGCGCTTCGGTACTGCCACCCGGATGGCGTTGCTCGAACACCTCCGCAATCGCCTCGCCATGTGGCTGGTGACGCTCTACGTGCCGATCTGGCTGACCCTGGCCTACACGATAATCGCGAACATGCCCGTCCGGTTCTACCTGCGCGCCACGGACCAAACCGTACTTGCGCAGGGCAACGAGCTGACCCAGATCTCGGGCGCGCTCAACGCCGTCACCCAGATCGTCGGCTTCATGATGTTCACCGTCACGTTCAAATCCAGTGCGTTCGACCGACGGCTTGCGATGGCGGGATACCCGCGCGGCCACCTGCTCGCTGCCAAGGTGGTCGCCCTCATGCTGGTCTCGACCGTGCTCTCTTGCTACGCCACCGCGATCGCGTGGTGCTTCTGGCATCCCCAGCAGCCGTTGCTGCTCGCGGTGAGTGTGTTCACCGACGCGCTGACCTACGGCGCGCTCGGCGTGATGCTGGGCGCGTTGCTGCGTGGCGAACTCGAGGGCATGTTCCTCATAGTCATGATCAGCATCATTGACATTTCGCTGCAGAACCCGATCCCTAACCCCGCCGCGGACAGCGACTTCCTCCGCGTCTTACCGTCCTACGGAGCGATGCAAGCCGCGACCACCGCTGGATTTTCCACAGTTACCCCCGTCGCGCACCTGCTGCTGCAGCTGTCCTGGTGCGCCCTGCTCACCGGCATGGGACTGCTGGCGTTCCTGCGACGCACCCGCGACCAGAACCGTGGTGGCCGCGTGTCCACGACAGCAGGGATTCCCGCTACATAGTCGGCCTTGCCGTCGTCTCGAGCATCCCGGTTTCGGCCACCAATCGCCCCCGAAGCCGACACTGCCAATGCGGATACGCCTTGCCTGCGTCATGGAAAAGCCCCGAATTCAGCACGTAGGCCCGGTACAGGCAGCGGTGGGTGCTGGCGATCCACTCCACCTTCGCCCGCTGGTTTTCGGTGTGGTCTTCGCGGTTTAGATCCAGCCTCCGGCACAAACAGCGTGACGCTCGATGAGCTGCCGCCTCCCGGGCACGGCAGCCTCACCCGCTACGACCAGGGGTGCCGATGCGCCCACTGCCGCCACGCCCTCGCTACCTATCGAGCCCGGCGCCGCGCCCACGGCAAAGGCCACCCACGCCGCGCTCGCCACCGCGACACCGACGGACACCTGAACCGCCCCGGGTCTGCTGGAGCCTCCTCTAACCAGTGACCATGTGGATCACGGCCCGGCGGATGAGTTACCCGGTGAGGTGCGGGAACGTGCCGTTGCGTTGGTGTGTGAGCAGGTGGGGCAGTATTCGTCGCAGCTGGGGGCGATCTGCTTGGTGGCCGCGAAGCTGAACATCTCCAGCGAGACGGTGCGTAAGTAGGTGCGTCAGACTGAGTTGGCCGCGGGGCTCGGGCGGGGTACCTCACGTGAGGAGTCTGCCGAGCTGAAGCGGCTTCGCCGGGAAGTCACTGAATTGCGTCGAGCCCTGCATGGCCAGCTCGGCGTTCTCTTTGCGCAACCGGTTCAGTTCGTCGCGTTCGCTCTCGCTGAGCGCCCGTCGCCCTCACTGGCCCGTCGCCCTCACTGGCCCGTCGCCCTCACTGGCCCGCCGGCCCGGGTTCGCCTACCGGCCCGGCTTGCCCCTTCTGATGCCCAGCTCCCGGGCGACCCGCACGAACGTTCCAGACCGCGCCTTCCCGAAACCTCGATCAAAATGCCGCCGTTTCACCGCCGTCACTCCTCGTCGGCGATGCCTCTACGGTACGTAGGGAAGCCCACCGCCCTGACTGCCGCGCAGCACGTAACTGCCTGATCGTGCCGCGTGGTCCGCCCGTGGCTGAGGATGCTGACCAGGATGTGTCGCGAACGGCTACGGTACGCTCGCAACTCGAGTACGACCATCACAGCTCGTGACCGAGGAGACGCTGATTCTCCCGATCGATCCAACTAAAATGGTTCCTTCGGGCAGGCATCGAACGAATATGTCACTTTTGGTCGTAATCTCTGTCAGTCCACCGAGGACGGCACAAACGTACGTGAACGTAGGTGGCTGATCATGCCTTCACTCGACCTCACATCGACGGTCTCCGTCGTGTCACCGCAGATGGTCCCGCCCGTCGTCGGGCCACAAGGCCAGAAGCTCTACTCTTGCGTGACTGCGGCCAACTCCGCCGCCACTGGTATCTCGGCCGGCATGGTCGTGATGCCGCCGGGCGGGATATCACGCCCGCACCTGCACGCGCACAGCGAGATCATCGTCTGTTGCGTGGTCGGGGCCGCGGTCACGCTGGTCGGTCCCGAGCTAAAGCCAGTACCCCACGCTGCTGGTGAGTTCATCCACATACCCGCGGGCATCGTCCATGTCGCAGTGAACCTGAGTTCGGCCGCTACACTCGTCGCCATCGAAATGCGCACCGACCCGATGTTCAACGAGGACGTGGTGGTGCTGCCGGAGCTGACCGAGGCCGCGGCTGCGGCCGCAAACCTCGCACGTCGTGACTTCGCGTCGAGTTCTGAGTCCGCGTTCTTGCGCGTACCGATCCCGCGGGGAGACGCACCGGTCGCCGATGCCGTCGCGAGGTGACGGGATGGATATCGCGTCCCGACTGTCCATCCCGGCCAAATCGAGCCGGCCGGGCGCCATCGACCAGCTGTTCGACCTGGCCCGTGCGCAACCGGATATCGTCTCGCTCGCCGCGGGCGCACCGGACACCTCGCTATTGCCGGTCGAGTTGATCGGCGAGCTCACCGCGTCCGCGGTGGACCGATTCGGCCGCGAGGTCCTCCAATATGGGGCAACCCAGGGCTTCCTGCCACTGTGTGAAGCGCTCGTGCCCCGTCTCCGCGACCGTGGTGTCCGCTGTGGATCAGAGGATGTCCATGTGTCCACCGGAGGTTCCGGTGCGCTCAACAACGTGTGCCTCGCCCTGCTGGATCCCGGCGATGTCGTCGCGGTGGAACGGCCGACGTACGCACCGGCCGTCAAGGTGTTTCGGGCCTACCAGGCCACGATTCTCGATGTCGCTTGCGATGCCGACGGCATGCTGCCGGACGCTCTGGACGAGACGCTACGGGCCCGGCCGGTGAAGTTCGTCTATCTGATGCCGACCTTCCAGAACCCGACGGGCCGATCGATGCCGCCAGAGCGCCGCGCAGCGATCGCGAGTGTGGCCCGGCACGCGGATGTCCTGCTGGTCGAGGACGATGTTTACAGCGAACTGCGTTACGCTGGCACGCCCGTCGCCGCGCTGACCGCGTTCGCGCCGGAACGGTCGGTCTACCTCACGTCCTGTTCGAAGCTGTTCGCACCGGCCATGCGGGTCGGTGTCGCGGTCATGCCGAAGGAACTGCTCGCGCGAGTGCTCATGCTGAAGCAGGGGATCGACATGCAGACCTCGACCTACACCCAGGCCCTTGTCACCGAGTTCCTGACGGGCGGCCACGCCGAAGCGTACCTGGTCCGGCTCCACGATGCCTACGCCGCAAGACTTCGCGCGCTAGACAGCGCACTCACCACCTACCTGCCCCCCGGCTTCTCCTGGCAGCGCCCCGACGGCGGGATGTTCCTGTGGTTGACCGGGCCGGCCTCACTCGACACGGAGGCAATCTTGCCGACCGCTATTGCCGGCGGTGTGGCCTACGTGCCAGGCAGCGCATTCCACGTCTCCCCGGGCGAGGGCAGGGAAACGATGCGGTTGAGCTTCGCCGGTGTCAAGGAAGAATCCATCGAGGAGGGCGTGCGCCGGCTGGCCGCGGTGGTGACGACGTGACCGACCGTCCAGTCACCGGTGTGTGGCTCTTGGTGGCTCCGGACGCACCGTTCCGCCACCACGTCTTCACCTTCCATGGCAACGGCACGATGGCCCAGTCCAACCCGGACGGCGGCAATCGGAATGCCAGCGACAGTGCTGGCATGGGCCTGTGGCAGCAGGATGGTGACGTCGTACGTGGCCGGTTCGTCGAGGTGCATGCCCACCGGGAGTCCGGCGCGCCCACCGGCGCTACGGTGGTCGAGTTCGAACTGATCATAGACGGCGATGCATGCCATGGCTCGGCACGTTCTTGGTCGTCCGGCGTGGACGGACCCCCACCCGGAACCGTCCTCACCGGATACCGAATGACGCTCGACGAACCGCCCAGCGCATTCCTGTCGCGGGCCGGCTTCGACGCCTAACCCTTCAGCTGGTGCGCCCAGTGATCAGGAGACGATCGGGGAGTCGCGGCACGACCTGGTTAGCATCAGAGGCGCTCTCCAAGATCATGGCCCAAATCCTGTGCCCGGGCGTGTGTGACTCGGCCTGGCAGATCAGCTTGGACTACGACGTCGTCGTACTCGACCGGGGAATCCCCTTGGTGCACGGCGACGAAGTACGCCGCTCGCTCGTCGCGGAGCGTCGCGAGACACGGATCTTGCTGATCACCGCCGCGTCCGCGGTCGCCGACCACGTCGCTGGACTCGAACTCGGTCCGGATGACTATCTCCCCAAACCGTCCGCCTTCACCGAACTCGTCGCTAGAGTGCGCTCACTGGGACGACAGAGCAGGCCGGGTGTACCGCCGCTACTGCAACGCGCGGGCATCGCCTTGGACCCCGCACGGCACCGGGTCCCGCGTCACGATCGCCCGATTTCCTTGACCAAAAAGAATTCGTTGTCCGCGAAGAATCGCTTCGCACGGATGGTGCGGTCGTTTCGGCCGAGGAACCGCTGACCTCACTCGCGACACGTGTCTGCGTGGACCACGTCATCCGCGACGCAATGCGTTCGTGGAAGACCGATGAACATCCCGGCAGGTGATCAACGGACTTGGCTCACCGGTTGCGGTGGCTCGGTGACCGCGGTGTTGCCGCGCTGCTCCCGGCATCCGCTGTACTCTCATGCAACTCCCGCAACGCAGATTAAGCCACGCATCGAGATCGACGTCAGCAGGCCCCGCGTCCTGTTCGCCCTGCCCAGACCCAGTCCACTCCCCATCTCAGTCCCGCACCATTGCATCCTTCTGCCCACTTCCCCCACGACCGCAATGCGATCCGACCCAGCCTCCTGCATCAGCTTAAGCTTCTTACTTCCCCGGTCGCCGCCAGAACATCGGCTTTCTCGGTTTCCTTGCCCTTCTGCGGATCCCACCACACGACCACACCGTGCCCAGCAAGGTCTTTGTTGCCGGTATGCACCGCATTGATCACATGCCCACTACCGTCGGCTCGCCGGTAAATCATCGGCACAGCACCACCCACCGGCCGCCGCGCACATCCCGCTCAGCCCCGGCCACACCTCCACCTGCCAAGCCTGCCGGCCGAGCGCCACCTACAACTGAGTTGGGTCCCGATCATCACCCGGGGCCGCCACGAACTGCCGACCAAACTTCACAGAATTATGGAACGCCACACACGCCTCCAGGCAATTCACCCGAGAACGCTCATCGTAAGAAAAATAACTACCCTGATTCACCCCCCTGCACAAACCGATACCCAGACCCCACTGCACCCGGCCACACGCCATCGGGCCCCACCGCAACTTCCGGAAACGGCTCACCAAGAGATGCCCCGTCAGGCCCTTCGACGCCAAACAACCCAACGGAACCGTTCCAGCCGTGGTAGTCGGGGAGGAAGCCGGCGAAATCATCCGCTCCGGCGACCTGCCTGGTGTCGTCCTGTGGCCTGACCGGAGGCGGCGCGCTGGGGGGGGCATTGTGCGCCCGGTCCAGCGTGCCGTGCAGGTCGTGTGCGGCGGGGAAGAAATCGTGCCCGGCCTGTCCTGACTCAGCAAAACTCGCCCAATCCACCGGCAAGAAATCCAGATCGCCAGCAACATCCGTCTCGCCAACACCGTCAAATCCCTCCCAGGAGAATGGATCGTCCACATGCTCAAAATCAGCAGACCAGTGATCCAAAACCTTAAGATTACGCCACGCAGCCCACCAAACCCCATTCTTAACCCCGAACCCCTTTCCCTTCACCCAGTCCAGTCCGGCCTCAGCCGTCTTGGCCCCTCCCTCCTTTTGAGCCCGCACAACCCACTCATACAACCGCTCCTTACCTATCCCAGGCCGCCGAACCCGCTTCGCCTTCCCAGTCGCGGCAAGCCACGCCTTACCCCAAACGGTTTTCCCAACCTCGAGCCCCTGTTCACTCGCCCATTTCAGTCCTGCCGCAGCCGTATCCGCCCCTCCCTCCTTTTGAGCCCGCACAACCCACTCCTTCACCCGCTCCTTACCTACCGGAGGCCGCCGAACCCGCTTCACCGTCCCCGCCTCAGCATCCTGTTGATCAGAGGCCGCCACACCACCATCAGCCGCCCCCTGGTGGGCG